>DATAIE010001172.1:0-2605 GCA_036262875.1 Verrucomicrobiales bacterium | reverse complement strand
CGAGGACGGGAGGGTTTACCGCTGGGACCTGCCCACCAACACCCTGACAGAACCTTTGACCCTCACCGCCGGGATCGGCGAAGCCTACACTCCCACCGTCAGCGGGCCGGACGGCACGATCTACATCATCGCCAACGGGATCCTTTTCGCCGTCGGACTATAACGCCATGAAACTCTCAGCTCTTTTGATTTTTGCCGGTGCTCTCACGGCCAGGGCAGCGGTGACTCTGTCCGTTACGGCGTCCGTGAAGAACTCCGCGCGCGGCGCCACCCTGACCTTCAGCGGCACCGTCACCAACGACGGGGCCGCGGAGGTATGCCTCAATGAGGCGGCCTTTTCGTTCACCGGAGGAGCCGGGGCGCATCTGGTGCCGGGGACGAATGTGTTTTTCTCCAGCGTTCCGGGGATTCTTCTGCCAGGCGAATCCTATACAGGAGAACTCTTTGAAGCCGCGTTGAGCGGGACGGCACCCGCCGGCGACTATGCGGGCATGGTCACGCTCAAAGGCGGGGCGGATCAACTGACTGCGGACACTCTCGCGACCGGAAACTTTGCGGTGCTTTCGCCGGAGGTCACCGCTGTGGCGACCGATGTCTTTGCCTCCGAATACGGACCGGATGCCGGAACACTCACGATCTCCCGCACCGGGCGGACGGATATCTCCCTGCCTGTTTCCGTAACCTTCAGCGGCAGCGCAGGAAACGGGACCACCTATCAATTCGTCGGCCCGGTCGTCGTCATCCCCGCCGGGGCGGTCTCTCAGGACGTAAGCATCGTGCCCATTCCCGACAATCTCGTGCAGGGGGACCGCCAGGCCGCGCTGACGGTTGAACCTTCGGCTGCCTACAATACCGGCGCCGGGCCCGGTGCCAGCGTCACGATTCATGACAAGCCCGCCGATGCCTGGCGTCTCGCCCATTTCGGAGCCGGTGCCAACACCCCTGCCGCCGCCGATGCCGCTGACTGGAACGGCGACGGTATCGACAACCGGATGGCTTACGCCCTCGGTCTGGATCCCGCCGGTTTCGACCTCCACTCGCTGCCGGTGGCCTCCGTCAGCGGAGGATACTATCAACTCACCTGGACACCTAACCCCGCAGCCGTGGACGTCACGCTGACCGCGGAAGCCTCCACCGACCTGACTACCTGGAGCGCCTCAGAAATGGAAGCCGTGGCCAGCGCTCCCGGGCAAAGCGTCTATCGCTATCAGGTGCCTGCGGGACAGACGCCGCGGGTTTTTCTAAGATTGCGGGCAACGCGCAATCCGTAGACGACTACTTGAGCGACTGCATCAACTCCTCCACGCGACCGACATCGATTCCGGGCGGTTCCTTTTCGATGAGCCACGCGGCTTCAGCGCGGGCCCGCTCGTTTTGTCCCGTCTTGGCGAGAATGAGGAGACGCTGCAAATGCTGACGCGGAGAGTCGGGCGCGATGGCGAGATAGACATCCATGTAGCGGAGAATGCGGACGTCATCGTGCGCGGACACGGCATTGGCGGTGAGGTTGTTCAGCATGCGGAGAATGACATCCGTCGCCGAAACCGGTTTCCACGTTTCTTCGCCGGGAAGCTCGTCATTCAGTTTGAGGAGCAGCGAGGAGGTTTCCGCCGTCGAGAGGATTTTCCCGCGGTCGAAGGCATCGATGTAAACATCACGCGCCGGCTCCCCGGGCAGGGTGAGATGGTTCATGCAGCGTCCCTGAAAATTCCGCGGAGTCACGTCCAGTCCAAGCCTGCGGGCGAACTCGCGGTGCAGCAGACAAAGCGTAATGGGGAGCCCCTCCCGGTCATCGATGACCTCATTGAGGTAACTGTTGGCCCGGTTGTTCATATCCTCGTAGCCGCCGTGGAATCCGTTTTCCTGAAACATCCAGCGGTGCAGAGCCTTGAGCGTTTTTTCCGGTGTGGACTTATCGTCCGCTGTAAGGCTGGCCTTCAGGTCCGCCGCCATCCGGTCAACTTCCGCCATCCCGTGAGCGGGGTCGAATTCCGGATTGTCCAACTGGGCGAGAAGAAACGCCGCGCGGGTCAGGTCACTGTCCTGCGGCTGCCGCGCGGAGAGCAATTCCGCGAGACGTTTGGAAATGGCCTGCTCAAAGGCACCGGCAGCCTGAAGGCGCAGGGCCGCAGCTCGTTTTTCTAGATTCACCGCCTCACGCTCGGCGATTTCGCGCGTCGTGTCGGGATACGCTGCCAGCGTGGCCAGCGCTTCGGAACTGAGCGTTTCCCCGCGCGCCGCCGCGGTCATGAGCGCGCTCACAGCCTCCGCCACGGGATCGCCTGTGGCTCCATTGCGGCTGAGACGGAAATCCTTGAAGTCCGGCTCCGTTTTCCGGAATTTGCAAAGTCCTGCGCGACCGCTTCGCAGCACCGTGTCCTTACTCGTGATGACGGGCTCCCCGTTCACAAAGCACTGAATGGAATCCTTCTCCAGCCGCACCCGCAGCAGATTCCATCCTCCCTGCTTGTAGGCGGGATTCTGCACCTGTTCGAGAATGGTCCAGGAGTAAACGTCCGGCCCCTGAAACCGGGTAAGCCGCAGGCCTCCGCCCGACGGGTAGAATCCGTAGTGGGTGTCACCCCCGTCCGAACAAAACATGAGA
>DATAIE010001171.1:0-2821 GCA_036262875.1 Verrucomicrobiales bacterium | reverse complement strand
ATGTTTGGTGCTTGGATTTTGGTGCTTTTCCCCTTCCCCGCTATCCCGCCTCCGAACCCCTTCCCCATTTCCCTCTTCCATGAAAGTCCTCATCGTCGAAGACGACCCCTCCATCCGGTTTGGTCTTGAAGAAGTCCTGTCTGCGGAAGGTTATGAAACCGCCGTTTGTGAACGCGGAGATTCCATTGTGGACAACACACTCGCGACTTTCGCTGCGGACCTGATCGTCATGGATGTCATGCTGCCGGGGAGGAACGGCTTTGAATGCTGCCGCGATCTTCGCGCTGCGGGCGTCCGGGTTCCCATTCTGATGCTCACCGCGAAGAGTCAGGAAACAGACAAGGTGATCGGTTTGGAATGCGGTGCGGACGACTATGTCACCAAACCTTTTGGACTCCAGGAACTGACGGCCCGCATCCACGCGCTGCTGCGGCGGTCCACCGAATTCAACACGGTGCCTTCCGGCGCGGCTTCCAGTTTCCGCATCGGCGAATGCCACATCGACCCGGCAAACCACCTCGTGAACCGCGCGGGCGCAGACACTTCTCTGACACCCCGCGAGTGCTCCCTTCTTGTCCATCTCTACCGTCACCGGGGCCGCGTCCTCACCCGTGACCAGCTTCTCAGCAGCGTGTGGGGCGTTAACGCCGCCGCGATCACCACGCGCACACTGGACCAAACCGTGGCGCAGCTCCGCAAAAAACTTGGCGACACCGCGGCCAGTCCCCGCTGGCTCCTCACCGTGCATGGCGTGGGCTATAAGCTGGCGGATCAGTAGAAACCAAGACTGAACAAGGTGGACCGAGGCTCCTGCCGGGGAGTGGCTATCCATTCCCCGGCAGGAGCCTCGGTCCACCACTGCAGGATTTGCTTTCCTAAACCTTCCGGAAATACTCCATCGTCGAGCGCAATCCCTCCTCCATGCTCCCGGTGTGCCGGAAGCCGGTGGCCAGCAGTTTATCGATGGCCGCGCGAGAGTGCTTCACATCGCCTGCACGCTCCGGCAGGTGCTGAATCACGGACGGCGATCCGGCGAGGGCGGTCACGTTTTGAGCGAGGTCGTTCACCGTCATCATTCCGCCGTATCCAGCATTGAAGACCCCAGTCAGTCCCTCTGTCAGGGTCACGTGCACGATCGCCGCCACGATATCCTTCACCCAGATGAAATCGCGCGTCTGCATACCGTCTCCGTAGATGGTGATCGGTTCGCCGCGCAGTGCCTTTTCGATGAATACCGGCACTGCGGCTCCGTAGGGACCATGCGGGTCCTGCCGGGCACCGAAGACATTGAAGAAACGGAGACACACCGTGCCCACGCGCCCTTCGTCGTGATAAAAACGGCAATATTGTTCCCCCAGCAGCTTGGTGATCGCATAGGGGCTTTTTGGTTCGGGTACCATGGTCTCCACTTTGGGCACCACCGGATTGTTTCCATAAACTGCCGCACTGCTGGCAAGAAACACCTTCTTCACGCCCGCGGCGGCGGCCTCTTCGAGAACATACAGCGTTCCCATCCCATTGAGTTGCTCGCATTCCAGCGGACGGCTCACACTTTCCGGCACACTGACCATCGCCGCCATGTGGAAGACGTAGTCCACACCCTGCATTGCTCTGCGGAGCGTTTCACGATCAAGGATATCCCCCTCGATCACCTCAACCTGGAAACCATCCAGATTCCGTTGAAATCCGGTCCGGAAATTATCCAACACCCGCACCGCGGCCCTTCCCTGAAAATATTCGACAAGATGGCTGCCGATGAAGCCGGCACCGCCGGTAATAAGAATCGTCATGAAAGGAAGGGAGTGGATGGAAAATGCTAATACACCTTTTGTCAGGCGGCAATCAACGTGGAATCCCGGTGTAATTAAAGCAGGCGAAAATCCGGATGCGGCGAATCTCATCCCCTTCCTGTTTCACATCGAAGAATGCGACGGGCCGGAACGACCGGAAAGCCTGAACGATATTCTGCGGCGGGTCCATCCCGTTGTCGTCGTCGGTGATGTAAAGGGCCGCACAGCCTGCGAACTGGCTGCGCCCGGCATTCACGGCGTCATAACGCGGCCACGTATGATACGGGTTTTCGATCAAAGGCGACTCGACGGTGTGGACGAGCGGATGGCCAGCCGTGGGCCAGCGGACGGGCAGTTTGCGGGAGAGATAGAAATTCAGGATGGAAGCCAGACGCTCATCCCGCGCGATGAGGAACAGCTTCCGCCCCCCCTTGCCGTCATCCTCCGCCTTCAGCGAAGCCTCCTCAATAACGTGTGTGACCTCCGCCGCGGTAATCCGCCACCCGCGCCATTCCCGCGAGGGATCACTGCTCAGCGGGAGCGGGAAACCGGCGTGTCTCAACACCTGGGAGTCCAGGGCCAGCGGCGTGATGATCAGTGCAGGGATCACGGTCAGCCATTGAAAACGCTGCTTCCATTCCAGCCGCTCCGTGATGACCTGCTCCCATGCCCACGGCAGCAGCCCGCACAGCGCCGGCAGAGCCGGTGAAATCCACGAGGCCTGAGCGCCTCCCCACACGGCACCGGCCAGCGCTCCCGCCAGCGGAGTCAGCGCGAACGCCGTAAGAAACCTCCCGGCATCTGAATGCGTCCACCTCCGCAGGCCCATCAACAGCGCCCAAACCATCGCCGGGAAAACGAGCGGTGTGAGGACGATCACCCATTTGCCGGCCAGCATCAGCGGACCCGCGAGCGTGCTCCGTCCCTCAGGGCGCAGTTGCTCCATAAAATGATACCAGCCTGCAAGGGCGTGGGATTCATTCCATTGCCACACCGGCCAAATGAAGAGGCAGACATTCAGCAGCATCCAC
>DATAIE010001170.1:0-3005 GCA_036262875.1 Verrucomicrobiales bacterium | reverse complement strand
GTGCTCCTGCGAACGCTCGGCGCCTCCCGCTCGCAAATCCGCCGCATCCTGGTGTTCGAATATCTTCTCCTTGGACTGTTCGCTGCGCTCACCGGCGCGCTGCTGGCGGTGGGATTTGCATGGCTCCTCGCCACGCACGTGTTTCATCTGCCGTTCGACACATGGTATTTGCCCCTCGGTGCCGCCGTGGGACTGGTATGTGCTCTCACCGCCATCCTCGGAATGCTGCTGAGCCGCGGGGTCGCGGGACATCCGCCTCTCGCCATTCTACGCGGAGAGGGCTGAAGACCGGCGCTCAATCGTCCGCTTTCAGACCGAAAAACCACAGGAGAAAGAAACCGTGCGCTCCCGTCCAGAGGTCGATTCCCACAAGGATCAACAGTGCAGCCACAAGGCCGCCGAGCGTCCACGGAAGCCAGCGGGGAATGCGGGTCCAAAAGTTCAGAATTGAGGTTTGCATCGTGTGGGACCGGAATCGCCGGTAATTCATAGCATGCCCGTAAATCCATTTCCAGTCAGGACGTTTGCCTGGTGTTTGAGGTTTCCCCCATGGCACTATTCCGGGAATTGAGGATGGATTTTCCCCTCGCACGGAACGGTGTCCGCGTGCAACAACTTGTTCCCATTATGGGATCTCTGCTTTCACTCATTCTCGGCATCCTCTTCTTCCCCTTCACCCTGCTGGGAAGCTGGGTGGTCATCTCTCCCCAGGAGGAAAAACTGGTGCTCATCTGGGGATCGCTCCGCAAGGTGCTGCGGAAACAGGGGCTCAGTTTCATCAACATGTGGGGACGGCGTCTGATTACCATTTCCACGAAGCGCCAGTCCATGGAGATTCACAAAACGACCGTGGCCGACCACAACGGAAATCCCATCATCATTGCCGCGGTCTGCACCTATGAAGTGGTGGACTCCACCAAGGCGGCGCTTTCTGTGGAAAGCTACGAGAGCTTCATCCGCACCCAGGCGGTAGCCGTGCTGAAGCAGGTGGGTTCCAAGTATCCCTATGAATCGCCCGACGGACACTGTCTGAAATCCGAGGCTGCCGTCATCGCCCAGGAAATGGTGGGCGTGCTCCAGCAAAAGGTGGACATCGCCGGCGTTCGCGTTCTGTCATTCGAACTGTCGGACCTCTCCTACGCTCCGGAGATCGCTCAGTCCATGCTCGTGCGTCAGCAGGCGCAGGCCCTGATCTCCGCCCGCCAAATCGTCGTCGAAGGCGCAGTGAGCATCGTGCATGATGCCATGACCCTCCTGACGGAAAAGGGCGTCGCTCTCGATACGGCGGACCGCGCCCGCATCACCGGCAATCTCCTCGCCATCATCTGCGGGGAGGCGAAAGTGCAGCCCACCTATTCCATTCAGGATTCGAGCATCAACACGGCGCTGCTGGAGCGCATCGCGAAATCCATCGAGGCCCCTCCGCCAGCGAAGCGGTAACGTCCGTGATCTTCGTCCATCCGTTCCGCCTCACTCTGCGCGACTCCACCGGAAACGCCCGCGCCTCCTCGCGGGTGCGCCCCGGCTTTCTCCTCCGTCACCGCGACGGCTACGGCTGTGTCCAGCCCTGGCCGGAGCTGGAGGATCCGTCTGTTAGTGAATTGCTGGAGCGGTTGAGGAACGGTGCATTCCACCCCCTGCTGGCACGGGCTCTCGCGTGTGCGGAGGCGGACGGAGCGGCGCGAAGAGCCGGGCACTCTCTCTTCGCCGGCCTGACCATTCCCCGCAGCCATGCCACTGTCCCGGGGGAAGCCGACTTCCCCTCCCTCGCAGCCGCCGGCTTCCACACAGTGAAACTGAAGGCCCATGGGACCGATCCCTCCATCGTGCAGCGCGTTGCCGCCGCGGCTGCCTCCGGCCTGAAAATCCGCATCGACTACAATGAAACGGGAGCGGATACACTGACGCTGCTGCGTCCCTGGGCGGAACAGATCGAATTCATCGAAGACCCCCAGCCCTACGACGCAGACCGGTGGCGCGAACTTGCCGCTCTCACCGGCTTCGACCTCGCTCTCGACCGTCTCCCCTCGGGCATTCCCGATCGCGGCGGCTACGCTGTCCGCGTGCTCAAGCCCGCTCTGGAGGAGTGCATGCCCGGCAATGCCGACGCCGTCATTACCAGTTATATGGATCATCCGCTGGGGCAAATGTTCGCCGCCTGGGAAGCGGCGCGATATTCCGGCCCGCAGCGGGAAGCCGGACTGCTCACGCATCCTCTCTATGAACCGGACGCCTTCACGGAGACCGTCGTTTCGCACGGCCCTCAACTCCTCGCGCCCGCCGGCACAGGACTCGGCTTCGATCACCTGCTGGAGACGCTGCCGTGGCGACCGGTGAATCGTCCCGCCACCGTTTCACTCGCGCTTCCATCGCCCCTGCCCGCGGATTTCTGGACTCAGACAGGTTCGCTCCTTCTCATAAATCCTCGCTCGCCTCTCACTCAGCCTGCGGATTCGCTGCCTCCCGGGTGTCTGCTCTTTGCCACCTCCGGCTCCACGGGAACGCCGGCCCTCATTTGCCTTACCCGCCAGGCCATGCTGGCAAACGCGGCGGCGGTGAATGCATGGCTGGATTCCTCACGCAGTGATATCTGGCTGCGCTCACTGCCCCTGTTTCACGTGGGAGGGATGAGTATCCATGCCCGCGCCTTCCTGTCCGGGGCTCAGGTCGTGTGTGATGATGAAAAGTGGGACCCGGATCGATTCGTTAGGATTCTGGAGAAAAACGGTGTGACCCTCACCTCTCTCGTGCCGGCCCAGGTTCATGATCTGGCGGCAGCGGGTCACCCGGCACCTTCCTCGCTGCGCGCCGTCATCGTGGGCGGCGGAGCGCTGCCGGGCGGACTTTGGAAAGAGGCGCGCCACCTGGGCTGGCCCCTCCTCCCAAGCTACGGCCTCACCGAAGCCTCCTCTCAGGTGGCCACCGCACGACCGGGCGATGAGACCCTTCCGCCCCGGCTTGAGCTGCTTCCCTGCTGGGAGGGGCGCATCAGCGGAGAGGGCCGC
>DATAIE010001169.1:0-3264 GCA_036262875.1 Verrucomicrobiales bacterium | reverse complement strand
TCCGGCTGGAAGTATTTTTTTTAGACGGAAGCACTGCTCATCCGGCAGCCAAACGTACTTGTTCCGGCTGCCCTGCGGAGTTTCAATGACCACATTGATGCGGTCCTTTTCTTTGGAGAAGGCGGGCGGAAAGTTCATCGGGGAGGAATGCGCCTTTTGCATTTTACATGCCGGTTTTCGATCCTGAAGCTGCGCGGACCTCCGCCGTCCGCTTTTGTTTGCAATGTCGATGCTCCAAGGACGGGCCACATTATTCGGTCGACGCGTCGAAAAGCTCCAGTTGATCGGACGGGACCCGAAAAGCCCTCGTCGAAAGAGGCGTAATAGGTCGGGGAAGGCCGGCTTTTCGTTTCGCTAAAGCAAAAAGCGATTGAAGTTCACTGGCGTAAAAGCCTTCCCCGCTCATGCGCGTGCCCCACCGCGAATCATACAGCTTTCCCCCGTGCATGTCACGCAAGCGTCCTAACACCTTATCCTTCGCGGCCGGTGCGTGGCGGTCCAGCCACGCCTGAAAAAGAGGGGAAACTGCCCATGGAAGACGAAGAGGGACCATTCCGGCGTCGAGGGCACCCGCGTCCGCACACGCCGATATCAGCGACGGCATCTCGTGATCCGTTAAACCTGGAATCACGGGTGCCATCATGATCCTCACCGGAATTCCCGCCGAAGATAGCTCGTGGATCGCCGCGAGGCGGCGCGCAGGACCTGAGGCGCGCGGCTCCAGATTTCGGGCAAGCCGGGGGTCCAGCGTGGTAACCGAGAGAGTCACCACCACCGCGTTGAACCGCGCGAGTTCGCTCAGTAAATCGATGTCGCGAGTCACGAGGTGGTTCTTTGTAATGACGGCGAGGGGATTTCTGAACTCCGCCAGCACGCCGATACAGCGCCGGGTAAGTTGCAGCCGGCGCTCGACCGGCTGGTAACAGTCTGTCACGCCGCTCATCGCAAGGACCTGGGGTTTCCAGGACCGTTTGGAAAGTTCCGCGCGCAGAAGCTCCGGAGCGTCATGTTTCACCACGACCTTCGTCTCGAAATCGAGCCCTGCAGAAAATCCAAGATATTCGTGGGTGGGCCGGGCAAAGCAATAGGCGCAGCCGTGTTCGCATCCGCGGTAGACGTTGATGCTGGTTTCAAATCCCACGTCGGGGCTGTGGTTCCGCGCAATGATGGACCGGGAATCATCCTGCAAGAACAAGGTTTTGGCCGGCGAACCAGCCTCGTCGTCCTCAGGTTCCCAATCCGGATCGGGGACAAATTCGAGGGCCTCAAAGCGATTTTTGGGGTTGGACACGGAGCCCCGCGCTGAAAATTTGGGGGGAATTTTCACGCATTAAACGTCGGCCCTCTTGATTGGTTTTTCAAGCGGCGGAGGCGAAGTTCTGAAAGGGAAATCTTAAGGGTGACCGGATTCGCGTTCGCCATCAGAAATTCGTTGATGGCACCCCGCTCCAGCCCCGCACAGGTTAGAAAAGCGGCGAGGTTGGCTCTTGTCCTTTCCTGTCCGAAAGGACGTCTCCACCGTCATCGAGATTGAGAACAGCGATGAGTTCACCCAATGCTCCGGACGCCCGTTCTAACGCCCCCAGGACGTCTTCGGGAAGCGCTTTTCCATGGGCGACCCGCAATTGGGCGAGAGAGAGCCAGCATCCGAAAATATTATCGAGATCATGGGAGCGAATTGGGAGCGGCGGGAGGCTCATTCTGCCGTAGGTGCATTACGAGGGCCGTCGACCTGACCCCGGTCCAATTCCGCCACCTTCCTCTGCTTTCTCACAAAGACTCAACAACTTGTCGTCCTTGATCCGAATGACCGTTTTTCTCCCCTCCCCGATGGAGCATAGAGCCCGCACTTCATTTTGGGGCGATACTGCACAATCCTTCTCCCTCGCGAACGCATAATGCGCGAGGGCAGCCTCCAGCATAGTGAATTGAAAAGGATCTGCATCGGCCATACTGACTGAACAAATAACATCCTTTTGCCTGAAGGATGCCCTCGTGCCAGTCCCATGATTCCGCCCATTGAGTGTGGACGGGAGAACTCACTTGGGAGGCGGAGCGTTTCAGATAATGAGGTAGCAACAAACCCCCCGTCCAACTTTCGCTGGACGGGTCGTTGAGAACAGACAATGCAGGCTTATCCGGTTCCCCGCGGCGGCGAGTCGCAACGTCGGTATGGCACACTTTTAGTAAGACGTGCGGGTCGTGGCGTCCGAAGGGTTTCTGGAGCCATCCATGCGCGTGGCGCTTTAAGGTTAGGAATCGCCGGCAGTTGCGCGCAAGGCATTTATATTTATTTTGAATTCCAGCACTGTTTCCGATGTCCCCCGATGCGCAGCCACCGGGAGAAAATCCCGCAAAAGATTCAACTCCTCCTGATTCTCGATTAATCAGGGAGTTTACAGCGGCCATGAATCCCAATGCCGTTCCGCTAAGTGAATGGATAGCAAGTGAGTCCCCGGATTCAGAAGCGCCCCATGGCGAGGAAGAAAGCCCCGGGGGCTTACCGGACCAGCCTGACCGTCCGTCGTGACGCGCCGACTGCGCGCTCCCGCATTGGTGACAAATTCCAAACTCTTCACCGCGGCACCCGTTGCCGGTAGGGAGCAGGTCGCCAAAGGCTCAGAAATGAGCGTGGCGCCTATCTCCCGCCAAGGCTGAGCAAATCAATCGAGAAGGGGAGAAAGAAAGCGGATGCACAGGCTCGTCGACTATTATTCGTTCCGGGCTCGCAAAGTCTGGTCAACGAACGCTCCCCTGTGTAGAATGGCCTTTTCCGGCCACCGGCAGGCAGAAAGCATTAGACTCGTTCGCATCTATTGCCGTCGCGGAAACGATCCTTGGCCAGCCCTCAAGGAGCGCGGGACTCTGTTTTTCTGAGCTTCTTTTCTTTCTTTTCAATCCATTGAAGTCCCATCAGAGCGAGGCCGGCACCGGTGAGCCTTCCAAAAAAGGAAAGAGGTTTGACCTTTTTCCCTTTTTCAAAGCCAAGGCTTTCAGAAAGTTCAGCCAGCGCCGCGGGCGCCGGGACTTCCCAGGAGTGCTCGGGTTTCCGTGGAGGATGGGGCAGGGTGGAAACGGGAGGCGGGGCGGCAACGAGGTCCGCTGCATGAAGAGCAGCCGTTTGCCCTGCGCGGGAGCCTTCCTCCGCCGCATAGACGCTGGTGAATTCGGCACCCATAAGGAAGATTTGCGCCGAATAGTAGACCCAGAGGAGGATCAGCGCGAGCGCTCCCGCAGCTCCGTAGCTGGAGCCGGGGGCGGCTT
>DATAIE010001168.1:0-2705 GCA_036262875.1 Verrucomicrobiales bacterium | reverse complement strand
CAAAGTTGTCGGCGGCCGGCCCCGCGGGCGGCAGAAATGATTCCGGTTTGAGAGAATACCCGCCCTCGATCCATTCCGCGACAGATTCCTCAAGCGCCTTCCGGCCTTTCCAGTTCTCCCATAAGTAAAACGCTGCGAGAGCAATCGCCAGCCCCGCGCCGGTAATGAGGATCCGTTTGAAAACACGTTTGCGACGCGAAGGGCGGCGCGGTTCCGCAGATTCGGTTGAGGGGACCATACCACGATTTGTATGCCCGGAACGATGAAAGCAATACAAATTCAGCCAAACGACGAAGCCTGCCCTGGCCCCGCAGGGATCCCGCGAACTTTCACCACCTCCGCGAACGCCGACCTGAAGCTCTGCCCGTCTGCCGAAGCGGCGTGCGTTGCTGTTCAGGTTCCTGAGAGCGGACTTCCGGGCGCGCCTGTTGAGTTTCCTGACGCTCCCGCGGCGGCCTTTGCGGCTGCGGGCCCCGTGACTGACGCTGTTGCGGCTGCTGCTGACGCCGTTGTTGTTGCTGGCGCTGCTGACGAGGGTCGCGATAGCGGGGGCCGTCCACTCCGGCTGGCTCCCGCGGTGGCGGGGACTTATAATCAAACCCCTCCGCCGTCTTTCTCACAATCCCCCGCCCGATGAACCGCTCCAGCGTTCTCAAGGCTCCATGGTCCTCCGGCATCACAAAACTGATCGCATCCCCCACGGCATTCGCCCGTCCCGTGCGCCCGATCCGGTGCACATAGTCCTCCATGTGCGGCGGAAAATCGAAGTTCACCACGTGCGAAATCCCGTCCACATCGATCCCCCGTGCCGCGATGTCGGTCGCCACCAGCACGCGCACTGCGCCGGACTTAAAATCCTGCAATGCCTTCAGCCGCTGGTTTTGCGAACGGTTGGCGTGCAGCGTCGCGGTCGTGATCCCCTCACGGCCCAGCCGCTTCGCCACCTTGTCGGCTCCGTGTTTGGTCCGCGTGAACACGAGCACCATGTTCAACGCCTGATCCTTAAGCAAATGCGCCAGCAGCGCCGGCTTATGCTCCTTCGACACTTCGTAAATGAGTTGCGTCACCGTCTCCGCCGGATTGCTCCGCCGTCCGATTTCCACCTTCTTGGGGTTCTGCTGAAACTCTCCCGTGAGTTGCTCGATCTCCCGGGACATCGTGGCGGAGAACAGCAGCGTCTGCCGCGTCCGGGGCAGCGTCTTCACGATCTTCCGGATGGCCGGCACGAAGCCCATATCCAGCATCCGGTCCGCCTCATCGAGCACCAGAAACTCCAGTGCGCTGAAGTCCGCATGCCCCTGCCCCATCAAATCCATCAGCCGTCCCGGCGTCGCGATCACCATATCCGCCCCGCTGCGCAGCGCATCGATCTGCGGACGCTCTCCCACGCCGCCGAAGACCTTGGCAATGCGCAGCGGCACATGTTTGCCGTAAGCCCTGACATTTTCCTCGATCTGGACCACCAGTTCCCGGGTGGGCGCCAGCACCAGCGCCCGCGTCCTGCGGCGGCCTGCCTGGGCCGTTGCGCCAGCCATCAGGGAAAGCAGCGGCAGCGTAAAGGCCGCCGTCTTGCCGGTGCCCGTCTGTGCCACCCCTATCAAATCATGCTTCGCCAGCACCAGCGGCACCGCCGCAGATTGAATGGGAGTGGGTTCTGTGTATCCGGCGTCCTTGATGGCCTGGAGAATGCGGCCGTCGAGACCGAGTTGGGAAAAAGGCATAAGCCGCCACCATGACCCGGTTTCCGCCCATTGCACGCGATTCCCGGGAATAGTTTCAAATCAGTGAACCTCCTTCAATCGGCATTGGATATGACCTGCTTTTCCCTGGGAACGGGCGGGTTCACGGCAAACCGGACTCCCTTCACGATCAGGCAGAGCACTCCCGCCACTCCCAACAGGGTTAAGCCCGTGATCAGTGTCATCAGGGCCGTGCTTACCCAGTGCATTTCAGGGCTGGTGCGCCAGCCCGTTAATCTCTCCACCCGGGTTACAATCCCGCTGGCCATCAATCCGATGTAAAGCTCGATGAAATGAAGGCCGCTCCCGCGGGCCGTCATTATGAGGGAGAGGAACAGCGACCACACCGAACGAATCGTCAGAGCGATCCGAAACGACTTTCCCCATTCCCCCGTCCCGCGATATAAACCCCACAGCGGACTCAAGGGCGCTGCGACGATGAAGAAGAGCACCGCACAAATCATCGCGATGATATCGGGAGTGTCCTTGAGGTAATACTGGAACGCGAGGATTCCGGCGGGCAGCGCGTTTGCCAGGGTATGCGCAGCCCAGGCGAGGTGGCCTTTTAACTTTGTCATGCAAAGCGAATAGCCTAGGCTCTCCTGTCTGCAAGTCCAAGTGCGCTTTAAATGGGCAACAGGGGAGCCATTGTGGCTCAAAATCGAATTTTCACTTTACCTCCCTGAATCTTCAATTTTCGCGTGAAACTTCCCCGCGACCCGTTACCATCGCGCCAACTGTGACCATTCTAGCGATAACCAGTCAGAAAGGAGGGGTCGGCAAAACCACTGTTTCGGTGAACCTTGCCTACTCCATGGCCCGCCGTGGCTGGAATACTCTGCTCATCGATACGGATCCCCAGGGTTCTGTGGGGCTTTCTCTTTCGGAAAAAGCGCGCAAATGCCAGGGGTTTTACGATGCGGTGAATACCGGCACTTCCGCGGTGCCCTTCATTTTGCCTACCCG
>DATAIE010001167.1:0-5066 GCA_036262875.1 Verrucomicrobiales bacterium | reverse complement strand
CTGCTCGCCGGATTGAGCACGCTCGGTCTCTTCGCACGGCGGCGACGGATTTAAGCGCGTCCCCGCAAGGCCGCAGGCTTTGGATTGCGGGGACTTGTCACCGCTTTCTGCGGCTGGCCGGACTTGTCCGGGCGGAGGTGCCGGGACTAGTCAGTGCCGGACTCGTAGTGAGGTGGATGAACCACGGGAGGTGAACGAACGATCGAATGAGTTCCCCCGCCGATGCTTCGGACGCCGCCTTTCTCCCCCATATTGTTTTCCCCTATCGTGTATGATGAAGCTCCGATCCTCCGCGGCCCGCCGCGCCTGTGCGTTTCTGATGCTGATGTTTTCCGTTTCCTCCCGTGCGCAGGGACCGGTCATCAGTGAGTTCTCGGCTCTCAATCAGTCCCTCAAAGACGAAGACGGCGAAGCCTCCGACTGGATCGAAATTCGCAACGATGCCGCGGGCGCGGTGAATCTCGAGGGCTGGCACCTCACCGACAGCGCATCGCAACCCGCGAAATGGACCTTTCCGGACACGCCGCTCGCGCCCGGGCAGTTCATCGTCGTCTTCGCCTCCAACAAGGACCGGAAGACGCCGGGACATGAACTGCATACCAGCTTCCGTCTCTCCGGTGACGGGGAATATCTCGCCCTCACTCGTCCGGACCTCACCGTCGCTTCTGAGTTTGCGCCAGTCTATCCTCTCCAGGGACCGGACATTTCCTATGGCACCGGATACACTGTCCTCAGTTCCACTGCTCTCATCTCCGAAGGCGGCACCGCCCGCTATCTCGCCCCTGCGGACGGCAGCCTGGGCGATGCATGGACGCAGGCCGCATTTCCCTCCGCCGGTTGGGCGCAGGGCCCCACTTCCATCGGCTTCGGGTCACTGCGCACCTATGCCGACGTAGTGATGGACGACGATCCCGTCTATTACTGGAATTTTGACGAAGCATCCGGACCGGCTCTCAACCGTATGAATCCGGGAGCCGTCCAGGACGCACTCACTCCACAGGGTGCCGCCACCCGCACCGCGCACACCACTCTGCCTCTCGGTCGCGCCGCCGGCTTCAGCGGCAGTGACGGTCAGCGCTTTTACACAGCCGACCTCTCTGCGGGCGCGAACATCAACGGCGCATGGGCCGCGGAGTTCTGGCTGCAGCAGTTAAGTTCCACGAAAGCCACTTATTTCCTGGAGGGCGGAAACACGTCAGGAACGCTCAATACGCCCGGACTCATCCAGGGATTCAATGGTGCGCGCCTGGAGATCTTCGGCTCGGGAGGCCGCACCGGGGCCGATGGTCCGCTGCTCACCGCCACGGGCTGGCATCATTTGGTCTTTGCCTATTTTGGAAGCGCGGGGAACGAAGGCGTCGCGAACCGTCATGACATCTATGTGGACGGCGCGCTGGTGAGTTCGCAGACGGGCGACTTTCCCTCGCCGCTTGCGTTTGGCGGCGGCGGGCTCGGTGTGGGCGGCACACTGTTCGGAAACGGGGTGAACGTTCTCAACGGCCAGATGGACGAACTGGCCATCTACGACCTCCACTCCCTCGCCACGCCCGCGCTCGTTTCCAGCCGTGTGGCCGCCATCGCCTCCGGACACTATCAGGCGGCCATCAATTCCAGTTTCGGCTCCTCTTTCGGCACGAACGTGGCGGCGGCGATGGCCGGCCGCTCCTCCCTTTACGTCAGGCACGAGTTCAACATGGCCAGCACGGCGGGTATCAATCACCTCATCCTGCGCGTGCGCTGTGACGATGGTTTCGTGGCGTGGCTCAACGGGGTGAAAGTCGCCTCTGTCAATGCGCCCGCATCGGCCGCATGGAATGCCACCGCCCTCACCGACCGCCCGGCGGCGCTCGCGGCTCAGTTCACGGAGTTCGATATCAGTCCGTTCGCCAATCTCCTTTCCACCGGTGGAAACGTGCTCGCCCTTCAGGGACTCAACAGTTCCGCCGCCGACCCCGAATTCCTCATCAGTGCAGAGCTCACCGCCGGGATCGCGCAAACGACCACCGGTTACTTTTCCATTCCCACACCCGGCCAGCCTAACAGTAGCGTGACGCTCAGCCCCGGTCCCCGTTTGTCCGGCGTAACCGAAAATCCGCCCCCTCCCGCAGCCGGCCAAAACCTCGTCCTCACGGCGGCCGTATCCCCTGCCCTGACCGCCCTCACCGGTGTCCAGCTCACGTGGCAGGTGATGTATGCCGCACCGTCGAATACACCGATGCTGGACGACGGGATCGCTCCTGACGCGACGGCCGGCGACGGCATCTACACGGCCTCCATTCCCGGCAGCGCCTTCACCGCCGGACAGATGATTCGCTGGGCGGTCACGGCCTCGGATGCCGGCGGCCGGTCCACCCGCGTGCCCGCTTTCCTGTCCTCCACTGATTCCCCTCAGTACTTCGGCACCGTGGCGTCGAACGGCGTCACCAGCAATCTCCCGGTGCTTGAATGGTTTCTCGCTCCCGGCACCGAAGCCGCGGCCAAATCCCGCACCGGCACGCGCGCCTCACTGTTCTATGACGGGGAATTTTATGACAATGTGTTCGTGCGTCTCCGTGGCGCGACCGCTGCCGGTTTGGACAAAAACCCCTACAAGTTCATCTTCAATACCGGTCACAAGTTCCGCTTTGGCGCGTCGGATGACCAGCGGGTGGATGAGTTCGATCTCAACACGACCTATCGCGACAAAGCGTACGTCCGTTCCGTGCTTTGTTATGACTTCCTGCGCGATGCCGGGGTGCCCGCCTCCATTTGTTATCCCATGCATGTCCGGAGAAACAATGCCTTCTTCTCCGTCGCGCTTTTTACAGAGGCACTGGACAAAGAGTATCTGCGGCGAAACGGCCTGGATGATGCCGGGGCTCTCTATAAGGCCAACCTCAACGGCTTCACCGTCGCCGCTCAGGGCTCCTATCTGCCGGTGCAGGCGGGCTTCGAGGAGGAGACGCCCAAAGACAGCGACTGGTCGGACGTCACCGCCTTTGCGCAGGGACTCGGTCTCAGCGGCGACGCACGCACGCGTTTTGTCTTCGACAATGTGGACCTGCCGGGCCAGCTCAACTACATGGCGGCGGCCGTCATTCTCCAGGATGCCGACCGCCTGGTGACGAACTTCTATGCCTATCGCGACACTGCGGGCACGGGAGAGTGGCGCATGCTTCCGTGGGACATGGACCTGACTCTCGGACAGGTGAACAATAGCACCGATGAGGCGCTCTTCGACCGCGACTACCCCGCCGGCGCCAGCCACCCCTTCTATGCCACGCAGGCGATGCCGGACTACCGGAATCCCGCACTGTGGAACAAGCTCATCGATGTCATCACTTCGACGCCGGTCTTCCGTGAAATGTATGTGCGCCGTCTGCGCACGCTCATGGACCAGTATCTGAAACCGGCGGGCACTCCCGCCGCCCAGCTCTACTTCGAACCGCGTATCACTTACTATAAAACACTGCTGGCCACTGACGCGGCCCTGGATAAAGCCAAATGGGCCTCCTGGGGTACGAACCAAACCCTCGCCCAGGCACTCGATCTGATCGGCGGAACGTATCTGCCGGGACGCCGCACGCACCTGTTCGTCAATCACACGGCGCTCACGCCCGCCTATCCTAACAACGCCGGCATCCCGGCGGCCCAAAGCGTTAGTCCCTCCCTGCAATTCGGCGCCGCGGACGTCAGCCCGGCCTCGAAAAACCAGGAGGAGGAATACTTCCAGCTCATCAATCCCGGCGCGGCCTCCGTGGACATCTCGGGCTGGAGCATCGGCGGCGCAGTCACGCTGACCTTCAAGCCCGGCACCGTCATTCCCGGCTCCGGCACGCTGCACGTCGCGAAGAACGTCCGCGCGTTTCGCTCCCGCACGGTGAGCCCCAAAGCCGGCGAGGGGCATCTCGTGCAGGGAAATTACGACGGGTCTCTCTCCACCCGCGGAGGCACGCTCACGCTGCGCGATGGCACGGGCGCGCTCATCGCCTCCACCGGTTTCACCGGAATGGTCAGCGCCGTGCAGCAGTCGCTGCGCATTTCTGAAATCATGTATCACCCGGCGGACGGCGGCGAGGCGGAATACATCGAACTGCGGAATACGGGAGCGGTCGCGCTGGACTTGACCGGCGTGCGCCTCACCGGCGGCGTGGACTTTGATTTCACGGGCAGCGCCGTCACCACGCTGGCGGCGGGGGCGCGCGTTCTCGTCATCCGGAATGCGGTGGCCATGACGGCCAAATACGGCGCCCTTCCTAACATCGCGGGAGTATTCACCGGCAGTCTCGACAATGCCGGCGACCGCCTCCGCCTGCTGGACGCCTCCGGCGAGGAAGCGCTGAACTTCCGCTATGAACCCGCATGGTATCCGGTCACCGACGGCCACGGATTCTCTCTTGTGGCGGTGAATGACGCGGCCTCTCCCTCCGCATGGGAGCCGGACCAGTGGCGGGCGTCGTCCCTCGCCGGAGGGTCCCCGGGGGCCGCCGATTCCTCCCCGCCGGCCATCCCCGCCGTAGTCATCAATGAAGTCCTCAGCCGCTCGGATGTGCCGCCGCCGCTGGATTCCATCGAACTCTGGAATCCCACGACCTCTCCGGCGGACATCAGCGGATGGTATTTGACGGACGATCCTGACACTCCGAAAAAGTTCCGCCTTCCCGATGGCAGCGTGCTCCCGGCCAGCGGGTATCTCGTTTTCACGGAGTCTGATTTCAATGCGGGCCCCGCCGCCTTTGCCCTGAGTTCCGGCGGCGATGAAGTGTATCTCTTCTCCGCCGATGCCGCCGGAAACCTCACCGGCTACCGCCACGGTTTCAAATTTGGCGCGGCGGAGGACGGCGTGACGTTTGGCCGCGTGGTCACTGCCGCAGGGCAGGAGTTTTTCGCCGCGCAGACCCAGCCCACCCTGGGCGGCCCTAACAGCAGCCCCCGTTCCGGTCCGGTGGTCATCAGTGAAATCCACTACCGCCCCGCCCGTGCCACCGTTCCTTGGGCGTCCGGTCCTCCCGGCTATCTCGCGCTCCTCCCGCCCGCGGACGAACTCGAGTTCATCGAGCTTCTCAATCTCTCGAATCAAACGGTCC
>DATAIE010001166.1:0-5704 GCA_036262875.1 Verrucomicrobiales bacterium | reverse complement strand
CAAAAAGCTGCACAGCCTCACCGGCAAAAAGGGCACCGCCCTTGCCATGCTCAGTCCGGACTGCCCCGTGAGCCGCCGCTGGTTCCCCGAACTCCAGCGGCTGGAAAAGGAGTATAGCGTCAAAGGCATCGCTTTCCTGTTCCTCGCCGCGCCCGGGGAAAAAGACACCGCCGCTCTCCAGGCCATTGGTATGACGGGCGCCATCCTGACTGACCCCGATGGTCAGCTCCTGCGCGCGCTGAAGGCCACCCGCACCACGGATGTCTTCCTGCTCGATGCCGCGAAGACGCTCATCTACCGCGGGGCCGTGGATGACCAGTACGGCACCGGCTACAGCCGCCCCGCGCCGGAGCAGCGCTACCTGGCCGCGGGCCTGGAGTGCCTGCTCGCGGGCACCCGCCCCGCCACCGCCGCCACGGAGGCTCCCGGCTGCGAACTGGAACTCCCCGCCGCACCGGAAAAGCCCGCGCCTTCCGCCCCCGTCACCTGGCACAATCGCATCTCCCGCATGGTGCAGGCGCATTGCGCGGCCTGCCATCATGACGGCGGCGCAGGGCCGTTCTCTCTGGAGACGTATGCCCATATGATAAAGAAGGCAAAAACCGTGCGCCGCGTCGTCGCGGATGCCGTCATGCCCCCATGGAGCGCCGCGCCGTCTCCCGATCCCGCGCACACCGCCTGGCAAAACGAGAGCACCCTCCCCGCCGCGGACAAAGCCGCACTCCTCGCCTGGCTGGATGGTGACCGCGCGGAGGGTGACCCCGCCGAGGCGCCGCTGCCCCCGGTATTGAAAAAGGAGGCCGCCCTCGGGTCGCCGGACCTCGTGCTCCAGCTCCCCGCTCCCATCCAAATCCAGGCGGAAGGCACCATGCCGTATCAGAGTGTATTTGTGAACACCGGCCTGAAGGAGGACAAATGGGTGAGCGCGTGGGATGTGCTCCCCACCGCCAGCCAGGTGGTGCACCACGTTCTCATCTACGTCTACCCGCCGGGGGATGAACTGCCCGGCACCGCCGAGCGCCGCGGCCACCTCGCCTCCTGGGTGCCCGGCCAGGGCCCCGCGCTCTACCCCGCCGGCTATGCCAAAGCGCTCCCCGCCGGATCGCGCCTGCGCTTTGAAATCCACTACACCCCTAACGGAAAACCCGCGGAGGACCGCATGCGCCTCGCGTTGAAATTCGCGCCCGCACCGCCGGACTACGCGGTGGAAAGCGCGGGCGTGGCGGACGTGCTTCTCGACATTCCGCCCGGCGCCGCCTCCCACCCGGAAGCCGCCGAGTGGACCGCCCCCGCGGACATCCGCGTGCTGTCCCTCTCCCCGCACATGCACGTCCGCGGCAAGGCCATGCGATTCGAAGTCACCGCCCCTCACAGCGAGCCCCGCACACTTCTCGAAGTCCCGCGCTACGACTTCAACTGGCAGATCCCCGTGAAATACGCCGAGCCCCCGCTCCTCCCCAAAGGCTCCGTCATCAAAGTCACCGGCTGGTTTGACAACAGCTCCGCCAATCCCGCCAACCCCGACCCGAAGGCCACCGTCCACTGGGGCTCGCAAACAAACGACGAAATGATGATCGGCTACGTGGAATACTGCCGAAGCCTCCTTCCGGCACAGGGCCGGAAGGAAACCCGGGGGCCATCGCTCACAGGGGAAACCGAACGATGATGGGGGAGATTAGTTTGAGGACATCTTTGATCCCAGCAGCAGCAGGATCTCCTGGTCCTGAGGCTCGGGCTTTTCGCAAAAATACCATCGCTCAAAAGCAGCGACGGCTTCTGTTATACTCTGATCTGCGGGCAGGTTGCAGGCGATCCGGACAGCTTCGTCGATAGGGGCATGATGCTCGCCTCTCGCCCGGAGCCTGCTTTTGACTTGAGCCAAAAAATCAATCGCTGTTTGCATCTCCCCCCCCTTTTTCTTTGGTTAATTGACCCGTTCGCGGGCATCCCCGGGATTCCTCCACGGTGCCGTTCCTGCGGTGTACTGTGAACGTTCCGGAATGCTGCGCGGCCTTCTTTTGCGCGGAGTTAACTCCAAAGGCATTCGACCGAAGGTTCCCGGCGAGTGCCCGCATCCATCCCGCGCGAGGAGCATCCATCCCGAGCGAGGAGCATCCATCCCGAGCGGGGATCCACTCGCCGGCAGGCGTCGGCGAAACCCGAAAAGGATGGTGGTTTTTGGTCATGGCGAGTCCTCCTTGTGACTTCTCCCACCCTACACTGCGCCATCGATCACGGTTCTGTATCTGTTCTTTTTAGTTGGGATTACCAGGAGTGTCCATTCCTGCCAGCTTACGCGTTTCACAAGGATCGTGGCCCCGTAAATGCACCCGCGCGGGGCGGTGAAGCAGAGGTCCCCCCGCTTGCGAAGCAGGACTGCCTGCCGCAGGCAACTGGTGCGTCCAGGCCACTTCCTGCCTGCTATCCCGCCTCACATCTCACTTCGACGGCTGCCAGACGGGGAACAGCCCCGCAGGCAATGCCAGTCTGTTCTGCAGGCGCGGATCGACACTGAAAACGAGGGCTTTTCCATCCAGGGTCAAGCCTCCCACCATGTCATACGAGGCCCAAACGGCCTTCAATTTTGGCAGGCCGGGAGGCAGGCGGCATCTTTCCTCACCCCACATCCTCAACGACCCGTCCTTCAGCAGCGCGAGACTGTAGACCCCTCCGGCGGCGATGCCGGCGGCTGGCGGCAAATCTGCGGGCACCTGGCATTCCCCTGCCCTGTTCCCGCCCCAGGCCCGCACCCTGAAATCCGCAGTGAGCGCCAGCGCGTGCTCTATTCCGGCGGCAATTTTCACAAACATTTGCCCGGCGGGCGGCGCGGGATTTCCCTGACATATTTTGCCCCGCTGGACGATGCCGCCGTCTTTCCGCAGAGCGATCGTATAAAAGGGGCCGGCGGCAATTTCGCGGGCGCTGGTCAGCCCGCCGATGCCCGTGGCACCATCATCATTCCTCCCCCAGGCGGAAACCCTGCCGTCCGCCTGCAGGGCCACGAAAAAATCCCGCCCCGCGGCCAACTGCACCACCGGTCCCAATTTGGGGGGAACGTTGCACTGTCCGTAGTCGTTCTCTCCCCACGCCCAGAGAGCCCCCTTCCCGTCCGAGAGCGCGATGGAAGTGCCCGTCGACGTGGCACACTGGATGTTTTTGATTCCCGCGGGAATCATGCCTTCCACCGGGAGGCGGTCCCCGCCGGGGTGCCTGGAAATGGGCGTGCCGTCATCGCAGACCAGCACGAATCCCGAGCCCCCGCCGATATTGATCGATTTGAGAAGGCGCGGCACGGGGGGACGCAATACGCCGGCCCGGTCATATCCATACGTCCAGCCTGTCCCGTCTGAAAACAGGACCACGCATCCTTCGTCCGCGGGGCGGACGGCCACGGCCATTTTCGACTTTGCCGGCGGGAGAGGGAGCACCTGATTACTCGTCAAGCCGAAGACCTCGCCGCTTTTCAAAAGCCCATAGGCACTGTTTAAAAAACACGAAATCCTTCGGAATCTTTGCCTGGCAAGAGAAGGGTCAAAATTGGGATGGAGGCTGCTGAAAAAACGTCCGTCTCTTCCAAGAGCGACGACGTACTGGCTCTGATAAAGCTGAATCTGCTCAAGAGGCCCATCGACTTTGGGGAGTTCGTCTTGGGCATCCCCCGGCGCGAGCCGGAGCAGGGTGCCGGATTCCGTTAGGCACGTCAGCCCGTGATCTCCGAGTATTTGAATCACTTTCTGCGCGGGGGAATAGATATCCGGCGGACCGTCGCCCGGTTTCCAGCGCCAGACCCGGCCATCGGTCGCCAGAATCACAAGACCGGCGTCACCCCCGGTAATCGTTTTGGCGCGCAGCCCGTCTCCTCCAGGCAGAGCCTTTCGCAAGCCCCAGTACACGAGCCTGCCTTCGCCCGTTAGAGCCACGCTGGTGAAGTCATCCGCATAGACCTCCTTCACGCCGCGCAGATCAGGGGGCACCTCGCACTGGCCATAGTCATTGCGCCCGCTGCACTTCACCGTCCCATCCTTAAAAAGAGTCATGCAGTGAAATTCCGAGAAACACACATCCTTGATCGCCTTCTCCAGCTTGTATTCACCTCCATTTACGAGAGGCGGCGGATGAGCCTCGTTGCGGGGGTAGACATCCGGAATGCCCTGCACCCGATCACCTAACAGGAGGCCCAGCATGAGAATCAATTTCGCGGCAGCCGTTTTCATACCGTGTCACTCTCACTGCGCCAGCCCGTCCCTGGCAACAAACCTTTTCAAATGTCCAGCCCCACCGGCCGGAGCCGCGCGTGCTGAAAGGGACGTCATTCCATTTCGGCAATTTTGCCCACCCGGTTCCACAGGGCTTCATCTTCAATATATTTCATGTGCTGGTCATCGATCGCGCAAAACACATATCTGCCTGTCTCGCGGGTCACCTGTGTTAGAAACAGCAGAAGCGGCCTCACCGGCGAACGGGCGACCACAAATTTTCCGGAGCTGTCATGAAACGAAATTCCGTCGCGGTATCCCGCAAACGTCACCACGTCTGTTGCCGGTGCCGATTTCAGGGCCTCCAATAACGGGCCACCGTCGAGGCGTTCATAACCAGCCAGCTTGCCCCATCCCATCTCTTTATCGCGACCTCCCTCGTTGTAAACGGGCGTGAGCACCGCGCATTCCAGGCCCGTTTTCGGCTCCGGTGTCTTTCGATCCCCTGCGAGGTGCCTATATAAAATGGCCCCGGCTGACCCAAGGACGAGCCCCGCCGCCAGCGCGGCCAGAGTTTGATATTTCATGCCGCCCATTGTTGTGATGCCCGCACCGATGGCAAAAGCGAACTGAGTTGTTTGGGCTCAGTCACTGCTGTGGAGAGGATAACGCGTTCGCGCCTCTCAGTCACATTCCGGTGGAGGGGGCTCATCGTTCCCCTCTGAGTATTTTCTGAATATGCTGGCACTCTGCGAGGCGTCCCCGCATGGACTCCAAACCGGTGGTGCCGCCGGAGATGACGAACCGCAGGGAAAAGACGCGGCCCTGCTGTTCAGCCTTTTCGCACGTAGCGATGAGCAGGCGCCAGAGGGCTTCCTCGCGCGGTATGTCTCCGATGCGACGAAGGCCGGTGGCGGAGGCGGTGAGCGCATTGAGCAGAGGCTCATCCGGAGGGAGGGGCACAGTGCGGCACACGCGGAGGAGATCGTCTACGGCAGTGCGGAACGCCTCATTCTTCCCCTCGTAATAACAGGCGCGCACATAACACGCACGGGTGCGCAGCACTTCCGGATCGCCCTCCTGCTGCCAGGTGCGGCGGAATGCGAGGAGCGCCCGGTATTCCGCAGTGCCGCGGTACCACGGGGTGCCGAGCTCACGCTGCTCCAGCGTGGCGGGCGCGCGGGGCTGTTCCGACACATACGCCAGCGCCAGCGATGCCGCTGTATGAACACTGCCGGGAAAGACAGCCTCGATTTTGCGGGCGCGGTCTTCCAGGCCGTGCTCTACTTCCGCAGGCGTGAGTGTGTGCGCGGCTGCCAGCGCGGCACAGGCCTGACGAAAGCGATCGATGGGCGGACCGGCATCGAAGGACTCCGGCACGCGACTCAGCGCGAGGGGCAGCTCTGCGAGCAGCCGATCCTGTTCCTTCCGGGTGCGCAGGTCATGGACGAGCACCAGCGCCCCGGCGAGGGTGAACAAAAAGCAGGTGAGAAGCAGCAATCGCAGCC
>DATAIE010001165.1:0-2349 GCA_036262875.1 Verrucomicrobiales bacterium | reverse complement strand
AAAAACGGCTCTCCCCCCACATTCCGGAACGCCCGCACAGGACTGTTCACCCCGCCCGGGATGTATTGTTTCGCGAGAGAAAAGAGCTTCGATGAAAGTGACATGCCCATCCCGTAGCGCCCCGCCCGGGCGAGGCAATGGAAGATAGACCAGGCTTTCCGCTACCAGCCGATCTTCAAACCCAGCGTTTCCTTCATCGTCAGCAGAGCCTCGGCGTTGCCTTTGACGTCGTCCACGGGATGATGCGTGTGCGCTGTGCGGCGGAGGTGCTTGAAGTTCTGCGACATGTCCTGGACCATCCCTTTGTAGAGCGAACCAAGATTCGTGGAGGAATGGCCAAACGGATTCGCGCCGGTGAAGTGGTGGAAGTACCAATTGATGAACTGCCAGTCGAATCCGTTGTTGTCCGAGATGAACATCGGCCTGCCTTTGCCGTTCTCCTTCAACCAGGCGCTGAACGCGGTCATTACAGAACCGGGCTCCGGGAACGCCATCGTTTGCTCGCGGGTAAAACCGCTGACGGCCAGCGCCTCCGGAATCCATTTGTCGGAGACCGGTCGCAACTGCCCGTAGAATGTCTTCGTGAGCGAAGGCTCCACTACCACCGCGCCGAAACACACCATCGAAAAATCGCCCGGAATCGGTCCGTCGGATTCGATGTCCACCATGATCCAGCTCATAAAAAGCCTCCGCTATTTAGCCGCTGCTTTCTTCCGAACGGGAAAACGTCCGCGGGGTTTGATGGGATTACCCTCGGCGTCCAGTTTCACTTCGCGTTCGGGGAATTCCCATTTCAGCACCATTTTGCCTTCGGTTTCGCAGGCGAGGTACGCGCTGAACGGACGGCCGCGCTTGCTGATCCATTTGTCGATGAGATCGGTTTTGCCCTCCGTGAAGAACTTGATCGCCTGCTCACGGGGAATCTCATACTGGCACATGATGCGGCCCAGCCGGCCCTTGGGTTTGCAGGGGTTGTCATTGCGCACCACGGACTCGCAGACATAGGCGTCCTCGGTCTCGTAGATCATCGAATGCCGGCCCGATTTCTTGCAGACCGGGCACGGGCAGAGCGCATTGGATGCGTCGGCAAGGGCCTCCACGGCGCGCTCCTGCACTTCCGTCTTCTGAAACTGGAAGCCCACCTTCATGTCCTTGTCCAGCACGAGGATGGCGGCGAACTCCTGGCCAAACTTGTTCCGGAAGCTCTCCAGCGGCCCCACTTCTTTTTTCTCCAGAAGCTGTTTTACCTCCTCGTCATTGAGCAGGCGGCTGGCCACCATTTTGGGAATTTTGAACTCACAGGAACGGCACTGGTAGAACTTGTCCGTCTGCTTGAGCGCCGGAGCGCCACACACCGGGCATGTCACGACCAGGTCCGGGTATTCCCGCGTCTTGGCGATGTGCGCCTGCTGGCGCGTGCGGTCCACCACATCGGTCGTGAGCCGCTTGATCTCGTTCATGAACTTGTCGCGCGACAGCTTGCCGTGCTCCATCTGCTTGAGCTTGTACTCCCATTCGCCGGTCATCTGGGGAGACGTGAGCGCCTCCACTCCGATCTCCGCAAGCTGATCGATGAGAGTGATGCCCTTCGGCGTGGCCACGAGTTCGCGTCCGTTTCTCGCAAGATACTGATCTTCGACCAGCCCTTCAATAATGGCCGCGCGCGTGGCCGGGGTGCCGAGGCCGCGCTCGCTCATGGCCTCCGCCAGTTCTTCGTCCTCCACCAGTTTGCCCGCACCCTCCATGGCGGAGAGGAGCGTCGCTTCGTTGTAGCGCGCCGGGGGGCGCGTGACATTTTCCACCACCTCGATCGCCTGCGTCTGCGCCGTTTCGCCTTCCTTCACCGGCACCAGCGGGCGGTCTCCCTCGCCGGCGAGTTGCTTGCCGTAGACTTCCAGCCACCCGGGGACGGTGAGGATTTTCCCCTCTGTTTTAAAGGCATCCTGCGCAATGCGCGTGATCCGCGTCGCGATCTCGAACTCCGCCATCGGGAAGAAGATCGCAATGAACCGCCGGGTCACGAGATCGTAGATGCGATGCTCCTCCGGCTTCAGATTCTTGGGCACAACGCCCGTGGGAATAATCGCAAAGTGGTCGCTCACCTTGCTGTTGTCGAAAATGCGCTTCGTCGGGAAAACCCATTTCTGCCTCACGACGGTGCCGGCGTGCGGCGGGAGATCGGAGGGGAAGGCATCGACATTCGTGTGATCCAGTCCGGCGAAGGTCTTCATCACGTCCTGCACGGTGGGCACGTAGTCCTCCGGGAGAAACCGGCTGTCCGTCCGCGGATAAGTCAGCGCTTTGTGCCCCTCGTAGAGAGACTGCGCGATCTGCAGTGTCCGCTTGGCG
>DATAIE010001164.1:0-3287 GCA_036262875.1 Verrucomicrobiales bacterium | reverse complement strand
GGCGAAGCAACGGCGCCTGAGATGATCACGGGCTTCCCGCTGGCCTCCAGGGACACGACGACTTCTGCATTCTGAAGCTCCGCTTTTTTATAACGGGCCACGAGATCCGACTGCAACCGAATGAGTGTTTTCCCGGCCGCCTGCACTTCACCGACCAGCGGAAGGGAGATTTTGCCGTCCGTGCGAATCTTCTGAGTGGTGTTGTATTCCGTGGCACCGGGGAAGAACAGCCTCACGATATCCCCCTCGCCAAGCACGACCGGCCCGGTGGCGACGTTCGACACTTGAACGGGCCGACCACTGCCTGGAGACTCGCATCCACTGACGAACAGACTGGCAAGGGCGGCCAGCGCCAGTCCGCTCCCGGTGACCAAACGCCTGGCAACAGAGCCGGGCGCACGCTCCGGCAGGGCCGTCGTCAGGTTTTTACTGCTGGGTCCATGGCTGGTATCAGTACTCATAAGAAAGGATGGCGATTGATTTCGTGTAGGACAGTCCGCTCTGCCGGACAAGTTTGATTCTTCGAATTCTCACGGGAAGCGGGAGGCCCGTCAAAACTGGGCTGAAACGCCCAGGGACAAATTGTGCCGTTTGTATTCGCTGAACTTGTCATCCGAATTGACCATGGAGAAGGTGTAGCCGGCATTGAGTCCGAACCTCCGCCAAAGGTGATGGTAGTAATTCAGCCCCAAGCTGGTCTCGAGGGTGTCCTCCTTCCGGTTGTTCACCCCGGGCGCGCCGCGGGTGTAGTCAGAGTTGACGCTGTTCACTCCAAGAGTCGCCGAGAGCCCGCCTCCGAATTTGTGCGTCATTGACAATCCGGCCCGCATCGAAGAGTTGCTCTGCACGCCGGCGCTGCCCGTATCCTCGAGGCCGCTGCGATAGTACAAACGAAAAGTGGTATTCTCTCGCGCCCGGTAATCGATGGCCCCCTCGACATGGGGGGATGTCCGGCTGCCCAGCGGCCCGTCGTAGGCCCGCCACTCCATCCCGGCGCTCAGGTTCATGGAGAGAAAACGGCCCAGCGGGCGCTCCATCCCCAGCAGCAAATAGTGCGACTTTGACTCCGCGTTCGGATTATCCGGAAACTCGGAAAAACTGTACCGGTATTCCAGAGTCGCCGCGGTCCTCTGGGTCAGAGCGTAGCGGATCATTTCAGAAAGCTCATGCCGGGTATTGCTTTCAGTGCTCACCGGTTCCTCGTCGTAGTCGATGTTGGTGACGGTGTAGGAGCTTATCGTGGAAAACCGGGTGGACCATTTGTAGTCCAGCCAGAGCTCGTTGGAGCCGGAAAAATAGCCACCCGTGGGGCGATTGATGGAAGCACCCACCTGAAAATCCGGCTGCGTTTGATACGCGAGGTGGAGGGAATCGCCAAAGGAAAGCCGTTCGCTCACCTGTCTCTGGAAAACCAGATTGACCCCTCCCGCATGGTGAAGCCCCTCAGTCCCGGGCGATGCCTTGAAATACCAGGTGTTGGAATAATTCGCATCAAGATTGAAGCGATTGTTCACGCGGCCGAGAGGGTAATTCAGCGAGAACCCGTTCCGCCAGTAACCGGAGCCCTCCGAATCGGAAGGCAGGCGGGTACCCCCGCCGGATAACGAACCCGCCCCAGGCTTTGAGTCCCAGCCCAGGGTGGAAGACACGGAAAAAGCAAACGGAAGCCTGACGCCATCGTCAAACTTCGAGCCGATGTCCATCAATCCCTGGCCCTGAACCGCAGGCACCACCCAGAAAGCCGCCACGAGGGCGATGGAAAATGGTTTCATCATAATGAAATGGGCGCTTTGTTCATTCCGGGGGCGGCGAGACTGACGAGGAATATAACCCTGTGCAATGGCAACCCAAACGGATTTTTAACTTCCGTGGGAAATCCGGGCTCCTTGATCGTCTATCCCGCCGCCTCCCCCTTCCCTGCCCGGTGCAAGCGACACCCCCGGTCCCTGGTTTTTCCGGGATTCCGACCGGCTCTCCCGGCGGCGAAACCACCAAAGCAGCAGGAAGAGCGGAATCAGGGACAGTGCAAAAAACACCGGTCCCCCGCGATGGTGAATCCAGTGATGGATCATATCCGGACTGACCTCGACGCAGAGCCAACTGATGACCAGAATGCGTATTCCATTGCGCAGAATGCCCAGGGGAATCACCAGCGCGACAAAAATGGCCTTTCGCCAGGGAGACCTGAGAAACATGTGGGCCGCGATCAGGCTGGTGATAAAAAGGACCCAGCTGGATCTGATGCCACTGCACTCCTGAGCCACCTGAATCATTATCCCCGGCAACTGAAAGACGGTGCCCTCACGCAGGAACGGAATGCCCGCGATCCCGAAAAACCAACTGGCCACTTCTGCCGACGCATATTGAGAAGCCGTTTCGAGGGAATGGGCCATCGCGTCCGGCATCGGGACCAAAAACACAAGGAAGGCCACCGGAAAGGCGGCAGCCCTCATCCACCTTGAACCCAGGAACAGAAAGCCGCCCGCAGCGAGCAGGAAAACATAAGACAATACCGGAAGCAGATGCTCGTCATTAATACCGGGGGGAGCGGAGGAATGCTGCCAATACCAACCGCCTCCAAGCAGCGCCAGACCGATGGCTCCGAGCGCCCCGCCCCATCCGGGCGATGATTTGAAATCAACCGGCAGTTCCCGGTGGTTAATCCAAAGCAAATAAATGGAAACAAAGGGAACCAGGAGAATGTGGGAATGCAGTTCCTTTCCGGAAGCATAGGTCATCAGCGAAAGCAGCGGGCTAACAAATGCCAGCGTAAGGACCGCAATAAAGATCAGAAGGCCCGTCAGGCGACGGCGCTGGGCACCGGAGAGCGCATTCCACCGTTCACGGCCGCGGGCAGCGAAAGATTTTCGGGGACGGGATCGGACTTTGGCAGGGGAAGGGTCCGCGGTCGTCATACAGGGGATGGAAGATAGATCGGGCTAAAGGGCTCGAAACAGGAAAAATTTCCGCAGCGGAGGGAATTTCTTTTCCGCGCAACCCGTCATCATTTTTACAACAGGCTCTTAAGGATGAAAAAGGAACTTTGCGTAGAGATAGGCGATGCTCTCTCCGACGACCTCTCTTACGCCTTCGCTGTAACGCCACCAGTGGCTTCCATCGTAGTCCGGGTTGGGAACTGCGATGATTCCGATCTTCACCCCCTCGCCGAAAGCCTCCTGATAGAGCAACCGCGTACGCCGGGCATGGGCGGCCTCCGTCAGGAGATTGAATGCCGTCACTTCCAGTTTTTGCTCGCGGAACCAATCCCGGAGGGCCACTGCGGAACC
>DATAIE010001163.1:0-12712 GCA_036262875.1 Verrucomicrobiales bacterium | reverse complement strand
GACGACCCGGTCCACCATGAGGAACGGATAGCGGTGGGGAAGAATCTTCATCACCTCGTTGATATCGAGCACGGCTTCGCCGGTGGGGATGGCGATCGCCGGGGGCACCATGCTGAGCATGCGGGAATGCTCGGCTTTCAGTCGGCGGGCCATTTCCGTATTCGGGCCATGCCCCGGCTTCACGGCGATCACGTGACCCATGATCCGGCGCCCGAACAGCATGAGGTCGCCGATAACGTCGAGGATCTTGTGCCGGACGAACTCGTCTTTGAAGCGCAGCGGCTCGCGGCTCATCACGGTTTCCCCGCGAATCACCACTGCGTTTTCGAGGCTGCCGCCTTTGATCAGCCCTTTGTCCAGCAGTCCCTTCACATCCTCGTAGAAGACGAAGGTCCGTGCCGGGGCGATCTCCTTTTCGTAGATCGCGGGGGTGATTTCCGTGCTGTAAAATTGCGTGTAGCGCCCGTCCGGCCCGACATTCGTGCAGGAAACGCGGAACTTCTTGTCCGGGACGATGGTGATGAGGCTGCCGCCGGCGGTTTCCACGTGCAGGGGCTCGCGAATCTCATACACGCTGCGCAGCGCGTCCTGTTTCACGATTCCCGCCGCCTTGATGCATTCCACGTAGGCCCGGGCCGACCCGTCGCCGATGGGCGGCTCGTTGGCATCCATTTCGATGAGCGCATTGTCCACTCCCATGCCGGCCAGGGCTGAGATGACGTGCTCCACCGTGTGCACCTTCACGCTTCCCTCCGCAAGGGTGGTGGCGCGCTCGACCATTTGGACCTTTTCCACGCTGGCGGTGATGAAGGGCTGATCCTCCATGTCCATGCGGCGGAATTTGATTCCATGGCCCGCCGGGGCGGGTTTCATGGTCAGGGTCACCGCCCCTCCCGTGTGGAGAGAGGTTCCGGCAAGGGTGGCTGATTTTGCCAGCGTTTGTTGATTATCCATAGCGAGGCTGCACGATCAAAAGGGCGCGCAGCGTAACAAGCCAGCCGGGCGGGTCAAGGTATGAAACGGGCCGTCTGGACCGGCGGTTTTTTCAGGTTTTTTGGAGGATTTTACCAGCCTGGAGGCATCGAGCAGGGCGAACTCGCCAGTTCGATCTCCGGTCCGTCAAATCCCGGGACCTCACCGCAAATGACGGCTTCAATGCGGTAGCCGTCCGGATCGAAGACGAACGCAGCGTAATAGTGATCGCCGTATTCCGGGTGCAGCCCGGCTCCCCCGTTGTCCGTCCCTCCGTTTTGCAGCGCCGCCTGGTAAAAAGCCTGGACGGCCTGCCTGGCGGGGGCGCTGAACGCGATGTGGCACCCTTCACCCGGCACTGTAATCCCGGTTCTTAGTTTGATGGCGAATTTGTCCCCGCCGCCGGGCAGCCCGTAACCCACGGCTGTCTCGTCCGACCAGACCCGTCCATACCCCAGAGGGGCCAGCACGGCGTCGTAAAAGGCGGCCGAGCGGTCGAGGCTGGCGACCGCGATGGAAAGATGGTGCAGCATGAGATCAATCCGTTTCCGGGGAAAGGTCAGGTTGTCCGGTGCTCAGGACGATCTGTTTCCAAAAAAGTCCTCCCATAGCGAGGCTGCGTTTGCCAAGAGAGAGCGTCAGGGGAACGAGAACATATTCGTTCAGCCACCATGAAACCATACATCCGGTGTAGCCGGCGAGAGCCGTTTCGACAGCGAGTGCACCGAGCCGCTCGCAATAGGTGCGGTCAGCCGCGTTGGGGGCGATGGCGCGGATGTGATGCCGCGGACGATTGACGAAGGTGGTGACGGCGCGGTCGCGGGAATCGAAGAGAAAATCACGCTGAAGGCGGCTGGCCACCTGCTGGGCAAAAACATTCGGATCGATGGGTTTTCCCATGAGGGTAACGTTCCGCTTGGCGAGGAGCGGACCCAGGCCTTCTGCGATCACCACCACTGCTCCGGCACGGTCCTGCCGGCGAATCTTATCCCGGAGGAAATCGAGGCACGTTTCAAACGCCCGTTCGATTTCCTCCGACGTCTTGAATCCCGCGAACATTTCAGGCACCAGTACCAGCGCCGCCCGTCCGGAAGCCATCGCCGCATTCGCAGCGACGAATCCGGAGTCGGCGCCGAAAAGCTCCACCACCCCCACCCGGCGGGTGGCGCAGGCCTCCGTGTGCATGGCGCAAATGATCTCCGCGGCTTTGTCCACCGACGTGCTGAATCCAAAAGACTGACCCACCCACGGGATGTCGTTATCCATGGTCTTGGGCAGGCCGATCACGCTGGTGTCCGGCACGAGCTTGTAAAACTTCTCCGCTGTGCTGAGCGAGCCGTCACCGCCGATGATGTAGAGGATACGAATGCCGGCGGCGCGGATGTTTTCCGCGACCTTCTGAGCCATGCCGGCTTTGTCGAAGCGGTATTCCCGGCGGGAGCCCAGGTAGGAGCCTCCATCGTTGAACCACCTCCCGGTTTCTTTGGGGGTGAGCGGGATCATATCCACCGGACGCTCTGCGAGCCCGGCCATGCCGTCGAATACGCCATAGACGGCACCGTCCCGTGCAGGGTCGAGCCCGTAGGTGATGCAGTGGCGGCTGACGATGGAATGCACCACGCGGTTGAGCCCCGGGGCCACGCCTCCGCTCGTCACGATGGCGGCCCTGACCGTGGAGGGATCAAAGTAGAGATCCTTGCGCGGCCCGGCTTCGAGGATGCTTGGTACGGGCTTCCCTTCGTTGACGAAGGACATGATAAAATCCATGTCCGCCAGCACTGCCCGCCGGGAGTCGGGCGAGCGGTAGATGCCGACTCTGGATTCCGGCTGGGGATTTGGAATGGTTGCCGGTCCGAGGCGGGGGACTTCGGTGGGAAGCTCATCGCGGAGACGCCATGCCTTGAGGCGCTCTCCCACTCCGCGGGTAATGCTGGAAAGGGGGTCTTTTGGCCGGCTGTCTGCTGTCACTGGGTCCATGATGCACCGGACATACCGGGCATTCTGCAAATGTCACGCGAGCAGGTTTAATACTGCGGTCAAACGCCGTTCACCGAAGCGCCTTCAGTGAAATTTCGTCGCGCTGCCCTCGACCGTCACGTCCAGCGTCGGCTTCGAGCCCGGTTTCCGTTCAGGAAATCCGGCCCCGGTGCATGAGCCGAGCAACAAGGGAAAAAGGAGCAGAAGCAGGATTTTCATCCCTGAGTTCAAGCGCGCATCTCCTGAGCCAGTTGGCAGAGCTTCTCCAACTGGAGCTTGGGAAGATCATCCACCTGGACCAGATGATCGTTACGGTCGAGAAGCCGGAACGTCGTGCCCATGATGCCTTCGCTCATTTGCACGCTCATGATGTCCTTCCACTGATAGTCCTCCATGCGGCTCCCGCCGAGGCCCTGGCGATTGATGATGAGGCGCTCGTTTGTCACCACGACGCAGTCCGGCTTTTGCTTCAGCATCCGGGGTTTCTGATGAGCGATATAGTAGATTTGTTCGTGACTGCTGATGAGCCCATTCATCTGGCGGTAGATTTCCGCGACCATGGCGGGGTCCTGGCCCTCGTCCATGCTGTGGGTCAGCGCTTCTTCGACCTCGAAGATATTGTCGAGAGGCAGCCACTCGCCGCTGCCTTCGTGATACACCAGATCTTTTCGGGAAATGGCCCCGTCGTTCAGGAGCTGGAGAAGATGGTCTTGCTCATAGGGACCATGCTGCTGGTTGTCTTTATAGATGAGGAATTCCATGACTGAAGAAGAATGGTTACAGGGTTCCGTAATTACATTGTCATTATAGGTAACTGCTGCGGCCCTGGCTAGAAAAACTTCCCGGAAGTTGGAAAATTGCCAGTGGTTTCATGAGAAATCTGCCGCGGTTGAGGCGGGGCGGACATTTTTCAAATCCGCTTGGGAGAGATTAAAGAAAGGGTAAGACAAGAAAGCGCGCCGGGCGTTCATCGAATTCCAATCAGTTGGCACCGACACTGGTCGCCGACGCCTGCCCCGTTCTTGCCAGCATGCGGGTGAGGTAGAGCTGCTCCGGGCCAACCTGAGCGAGTTGGATGGCCCGCCGGAAACTGGCAGCGGCGGCCTTGTGATCGTTCATGCGCCAGTTCAGTTCGCCAATGACCGCGTGGAGCAGATAGTGGGACTCCAGCCGGTCGCGCTGATCGATTTCCGCAATCGCCGCCAGCCCTGCGGCGGGGCCATCCAGATGGGCGACGGCAACGGCGCGGTTCAGCGCGACAACGGGGGACGGCTTGAGCCGGTAGAGTTCATCGTAATGGCGGAGGATCCGGGTCCAGTCGGTGGAGGCATAATCCTCCGCCGTGCAGTGGATGGCGGCGATCCCGGCCTGGAGATGATATTCGCTGAGTTCGGTTCCCTGAGCCGCTTCGGTCAGATGCACCAGGCCGCGTTCGATCAGCGAATAGTCCCACTTGGAGCGGTCCTGATCGTCGAGGCGGAGCAAATCGCCATGCTCGTCGAGACGGGAAGGGAAACGGGCCGCCGTCAGCAGCATGAGCGCCAGCAGGGCATGGCTGCGCGGCGTGCGTCCTACCGGGTGGGCGGCGAGCAGAGAGGCCAGCCGAACCGCTTCCTGACACAGTTCCTCCTTCAGGAGACGCTCGCCGGACGAGGCCTTGTAGCCTTCGTTGAACAGGAGATAGAGCGCGGAGAGCACGCCGTCGAGGCGGACCGAGAGGTCTTCGCCTTCCGGGATCTCAAACCCGATGCCCGCGTCGCGGATGCGCTGCTTGGTGCGGGTGAGCTGTTTTTCGATGGCGGCATCGCTCGTCAGAAAAGCGCGTGCGATTTCGCCGGTGCTGAATCCGCAAAGCACCTTGAGCGCAAGTACCACCTGGGCATCGGGCGCGACGGACGGATGGCAGCACACAAAGAGCAGGCGCAGCGCGTCATCGCGGATTTCGTGGGCCAGGCCGACGGCGACTGCCGGCGAGGAAACGGTCTGTTCGATGTGGGTGATGATGGCCGGTTCCTTCGAGGTGGCCATGCGCTGATGCCGGAGCGCGTCCTTTGCGAGATTCATGGCCACACGGGTGATCCATGCGGACGGGTTTGCCGGCACGCCGCCCATGGCCCACGAGTGCAGCGCGCGGAGCAGCGCCTCCTGTGCCACGTCCTCGGCGAGCGACAGATTATGCACCCCCAGCATCCGGATGAGAGCGCCGTGCAGACGACCGGTCTCGTGGCGGAAAAAGTGTTCCACCAGTTTGGCCGGCGGTCCGGACGCCGGAGGGGCAGTGGAATCCAGGGAGTCCACGGGAAATGTCAGGCGTTGGCAGGTTCCGGTTTTGCCCGGTGCCCGGCGGTGACGCCGAGATGACAGGTCCCCATCATGGAGCGCACTTCGATGATAAGTCCGTATTCCAGCCCGGGATGCTGCCGTGCGATTTCCGTGGCTTCCTCGAGGCCGCTGACCATCAGTTTCACGTAGCCGCCGATGGCTTCCTTCGCCTCGGCGAAGGGACCGTCCGTTACGCGGGAACCGCCGGTGCCGGAAACGACGCGGGTTTCCCTTTCCAGGGGCTGGCCCTCCACCGCCTTGCCCTGGGCGGCGAGGGTGTCGTACCATGCATTCCAGCGGGTCACCAGTTGCTGGCGCTGGGAGGGAGAGAGATGCTGATGCGTTTCGGGGCCGGTATTGCGGAAAAACAGAAGATAAGGAGAGGATGTCGTTTCCATGGGATTGGCGGGATTGCGGTGTTGGAGTGTGGGGGACGCCAGTACGACGAACGGGCGTGATCCAAAAGGACAAATTGGCGGAAATAGTTTCAATGTTTCCGAAACGTCTTTCCGCCTTTTTGGCTGGCTGGATGCCAAGCTCCGATTTCCTGCCCGGAAACGGTCCGCGCACTGATCAATCCAAATCAAATACACTCCGTGAACTCATGGATTTTGTCCCGCGCTCCTGCCGGCGGATATGCCTCTGTTGCTAAAATAAATGGGGAGCCCTGTCCGGAATGGCTCCGCCTGTTCGTTGATTCAATGAGCGCCCCACCGCTCGAAACCATTCACCACAAACGATCAACCTTATGAACACCAGCGACAGCAACTCATCCGGCCGCGAACTTGTCCTTACCCGTATTATCAGTGCGCCCCGGGAACGTCTCTTCAAGGCGTGGACGACTCAACTGAAAGAATGGTGGGGGCCTCACGGCATGACCACTCCCTTCTGCGAAATGGATCTTCGTCCGGGAGGCGTGTTTCGCACCGTGATGCGGGCGCCTGACGGCACGGAATATCCCACGAAGGGCGTTTTTCTTGAAGTGGTGGAACCGGAGAGGATCGTTTTCACCGATGCCTACGATACCGGCTGGGAACCTTCTCTGGAGCCTTTCTTCACGGCGGTGACGACCTTCGAAGCGCTCCCGGACGGAAAAACGAAATATACGGCGCGCGCGCTCCACTGGACAGTGGAGAATCGTGAAAAACATGAGAAAATGGGTTTCCATCAGGGTTGGGGCGAGTGCCTTGACCGGCTCGTGGAACTTGTTTCCAAATCTTAACCCACCGACCGACCATGACCTCTCCCTATACCACCCCAGAGTCTTCCATCGGCGCGCGAAAGAGGAAGCCCTTCATGCACTGGCTCCCCGCCGCCGCGCGTTATCTGCTCGGGGTGCCGCTCCTGATCTTTGGGTTGAACGGCTTCTTCAACTTCATTCCTCCGCCTGAAAAACCCATGCCGGAGGCGGTGATGGCGTTCAGTATGGCGCTCGCGGCGACCGGCTACATGATGCAGTTGATCGCGGTCACGCTGCTGGTCAGCGGAGCCCTGCTCGTGGCCAATCGATTTGTGCCGCTGGCTCTCGCCATCTTTGCGCCCTTCATTCTCAACAGCATTGCCTTCCATGTGTTCCTTGAACGGACGGGGCTCCCGATGGCCGGAGTCTTTCTCCTTCTCGAACTTTATCTCGCCTGGGCCTACCGGAGCGCTTTCCGTCCCATGCTGGCGGCGAAAGTCATCCCGGGCTGAGGCGGTGCATCCTGTTCGAAACAATCAATTTAAAATACACTTTTCCTATGTTCCTGAACATTCTGATCGGAGTCGCCGTCGTTCTTGTGATCTTCGTTGTCATCGTCGCTCTGCAGCCTGCGGATTTCCGCGTGGAGCGCAGCACCACTGTCGGGGCGCCGCCGGAGGCGGTTTTCGCCGAGGTGAATGACCTCCACAAATGGCAGGCGTGGTCGCCGTGGGCAAAACTGGACCCGGAGGCCAAACTTACCTATGAAGGGCCCGAACAGGGAACCGGCGCCGCCTATACCTGGGCCAGCAAAGACAACAAGGTAGGCGAGGGACGGATGAGCATTATCGAAAGCAAACCGAACGAACTCATCCGGTTCAAACTGGAATTCAAAAAACCGTTCGAAGCCACCAACACGGCGGAGTTTACCTTCAAGGCGGACGGCGCTCAAACGAAGGTTAACTGGAGCATGTTCGGAACACGGAGCTTCATGTTCAAAGCGGTGGGGCTTTTCATGAGCTGCGACAAAATGATCGGCCCTGACTTTGAAAAGGGTCTGCGCGATCTGAAGGCACTGGTGGAGAGCGGCCGGTAGCAGACGGCCCCCGCCCGCATTCGCCGTTCCCCGGTTTCATCCTCCGTCCTCCGCATAGAGGGAGTGGCGGAGGAGAGGCGGAGTGCTACGATGGGGTGCCATGAGTGCCGAAGCCACCATCGAACTAACTGTTAACGGACGAAAGCGATCCGTGACAACAGACCCCCAAAGGCCGCTGCTGGAGGTGCTGCGTGAGGAGTGGGAACTCGCGGGAGCCAAGTACGGCTGCGGTGAAGCGCAATGCGGAGCGTGCTCGGTGCTGGTGGACGGGCGACGGGCATTTTCCTGCCGGACGGTGGTTTCATCGGTCGCGGGAAAGGCGGTGCGAACGATCGAGGGCCTGGCAAACGGTGACAAACTGCATGCGGTGCAGCAGGCCTTTCTGGACGAAGGCGCCCTGCAATGCGGCTATTGTGTTCCGGGAATGATTATGACGGCGGTGGCCCTGCTGGAGGAAAAACCGCATCCGTCGGATGACGAGATTGTGGAGGCGATGAACAGGAACATGTGCCGCTGCTGCAACTATCCGAACATTCTGAATGCTGTGCGCCGTGCAGCCAACTCCGGAGGGAAATAAGCCGATGAGAATCCACAGTGAAGAGGACATCGCTGAGAGTCTGCGCTGCCTCGGTATCGATGCCGATGGTGAAGAGATCGTGGAGCGTGTGCCCTATCGCTTTAAACTGGATGTCGACCGGCGTGACTTTGTGAAGCTGCTGGGCGCGGGATTGCTGATCGGTGTGGCTGCCTCTTCCGAAGCGCAGGAGCCCGGACGGGGAAGAGGGCGGGGCGGGGGACGCGGAGGCAATCGCGGGCCGTCAACCCTTTCGGCACGGCTGCACATTGGAAAAGACGGCATCATCACCGTGATGACCGGCAAGGTGGAGTGCGGGCAGGGCGCGCGCGCGGAACTCACACAGGCCGCAGCGGAGGAACTTCGGGTGACTCCGGCTTCGGTGCGCATGGTGATGGCCGATACATCTCTCGTGCCGGATGACGGAGGCACTTCCGGCAGCCGCACCACCCCGGGCACTGTGCCATCCATCCGCCAGGGCTGCGCGGCGGCGAGGGAAGTGCTGGCGGGCATGGCCGCAAAGCGATGGTCGGTGGACGCAAAGACGGTGCAGGTCCGCGACGGCAAAGCGGGTGACGGAAAGCCGGAACATTCTTTGACTTACGCGGATCTGGCTGCCGATGAAGAGGCCGGCAAAGCCATGACCGGGGAAATGCCGCGAGGGGTGACCCTGACTCCCGTGGTGGAATGGAAGGTGCTTGGCGCAGGGCTGCCGCGTCCCAATGCCTCTGATATCGTCACGGGCCGGCATCACTATCCTTCGGATATGACACGTCCAGGGATGCTCCACGGCAGGATCCTGCGGCGGCCTTCGTACGGAGCGAAATTGATTTCACTGGATGCCTCCGCCGCCAAAGCGATGCCCGGTGTCGTGGTGGTGCAGGACGGGGACTTCGCCGGAGTGGCGGCGCCCACTTCGTGGCTGGCGCAGAAGGCGATCGAAGCGCTGGCTGCGGGCGCCAAATGGGAATCGCGGCCGCATCCTGCGAGCGCCGCGCTTTCAGATCATTTGCGGTCGCATGCACAGGGCGGAATTCCCGTAAATCCATTTGCCGCGGAAATGGCTGCGGGCAAAGCGCTGCGCAGGACCTATGAGATTGCCTACGTGCAGCATGCGCCCATGGAGCCGCGTGCAGCACTCGCTGAATGGGAGGGTGGGCAGTTGACTGTGTGGACGGCTTCCCAGCAGCCTTTTGGAGTGCGCGGTGAAGTGGCCCGGGCGTTTAACCTGGCCGAAGACAAGGTCCGTGTGATCATTCCCGATTTCGGCGGCGGATTTGGGGGCAAACATTCCGGAGAGAGTGCGGTAGAGGCGGCCCGGCTCGCTAAATCCGCGGGCAAGCCGGTGCAACTGCGCTGGACGAGGGAGGAGGAATTTACGTGGGCGCAGTTCCGGCCTGCGGCCCTGATCGAAGCAGAAGCGAGCTTGGACGGGGCAGGGAAGATCAGTTCATGGTATTTCATCAACGTGAACTCCGGCGGCTCGTCGTTGCGTACACCCTACCGGACGGAAAAGAACTACGACAAGTTCGTTTCCTCTGATGCGCCGCTGCGGCATGGCTCGTATCGTGCGCTGGCCTCGACGGCCAACACGTTTGCCAGAGAGTCGCTCATGGACGAGCTGGCTGCTGAGGCCGGAAAGGACCCTCTTGAGTTCCGTCTGGCGCATCTGGAGCCTGGCCGTTTGCGCAGCGTGCTGGAAGCCGCGGCAAAGAAATTCGACTGGTCCCGGCGCGCGAAGGAGAAAACGCCCGGGAGAGGCGTGGGACTGGCCTGCGGAACGGATAAGGGCTCGTTCGTGGCGGCCTGTGCTGAGGTGACAGTGAAAGAGGGCGTGATCGCGGTGAAATACGTTTGTCAGGCCTACGATTGCGGGAAGGTGATGAATCCTGACAATCTGCAGCGGCAGGTGAAGGGCGGCATCATCATGGGGCTCGGTCCGGCCCTGCGGGAGGAGATGAAATTCGAAAACGGAAAGATACTGAATGCCACTTTTAAAGAATACAAAGTCCCGCGATTTGATGACGTGCCAAAATTCGACATTGTGATCCTGGATGCACCGGATGTGGAATCCGCCGGTGCCGGGGAGACGCCCGTGATCGCCATTGCGCCCGCGATCGCCAATGCGGTGTTCCATGCGACCGGAAAGCGCCTGCGCCGAATGCCTCTGCGGATGGAGGAGGCGAAGTGAGCCGTATTCCGCGCCCATGAAGAGTCGTCCTGATCTGCACCAGGTGCTGGCCTGTGCAGCCGCTGCCTCTGCGGAATCGCCACTGATGATCGCGACCGTGCTGCGTGCGGAGGGATCGACGCCGGTATATGCCGGTGCGAAAGCGGTGATTGGACCGGAGGGTTTGCTGGCCGGCACCATCGGTGGAGGAGCGGTGGAAGGCGAGGCGCTGCGGCGGACGGGGGACATGCTGAATGCGGGCGCGTCCGGTGTTTTCGACTTCACCCTGCACGGTCCCGGTGGTGTGGACCCGCGCCCGGTGTGTGGCGGAATGATGCGGGTGCTGCTGCACTCGTTGAAGCCGGAGGACCGGTCAGCTTATGTCGAGGCCCATGGGGCTCTCACCAGCCGGAGGCGCGGCATTCTGGAGACGGTAATTACTGGAGGCACTCCGATCAGGGCCAGGGCCCGGTGGGTGGATGACGACTCCGACCTTCCCTGCCGGAATGCTCTGGCAACGCTCAGGGTGGAGCATCTTCAGGCCGCGAATGGAACGAACGAGCGCCTGCTCGAACCTGTCCTGCCATTGCCCGTTCTTCTGATAGTTGGCGCGGGGCATGTGGGGCAGGCGCTGGCGGCTCAGGCGGCGCTGGCCGGGTTCGAAATCACGGTGATCGATGATCGCGGGGAGTTGTTGGAGCCGAACGGTTTCCCCGGTAGCGCCCGCCTGCTCGCCGGGGACATCCCGGCGGCGGTAAAGGATTTTCCTTTCGATGAGGATACCTTTGTGGTTCTCGCGACACGTGGACACTATGCCGACGGTCTGGCGCTGAAACAGTGCTTGGGCCGGCCCGTGGCTTATGTGGGTATGATTGGAAGCAGGCGGAAAGTCGTTCTCATGCGCCAGCATTTTCTCGCGAACGGCATGGCAACGGCAGAGGAGTTCGACCGGGTCCATGCGCCCATCGGGCTGGATATTGGTGCGGAAACCGCGCCGGAGATTGCGATCAGCATTTTGGCGCAACTCATTGCCGTGAGGCGTGGTGCTCTGAAGACGCCAGCGGCCAAAATTCCTGCACCGGTATGACTGCTGCTGTCGTGCTTGCCGCGGGGAAGGCGCGCCGGATGGGAACGCAAAAGCTGCTGCTGCCCTTCGCGGGAAGGCCCATGATCGTTCACATCGTTGATGCAATCCTGCTCGCCGGTGTGGGCCCTGTCTTTGTCGTCCTCCCGCCGCAGTCCGGGGCTGTGGCAGACGCTCTCGCGGCGCTGCCGGTGACTCCTGTTATCAATCCTGATGCGGAGGGTGACATGCTGTCCTCCGTGCGCTGTGGCGTGCGGGCGCTCCCGCCGGAATGTCACGGTTTTCTGCTCGCCCTTGGGGATCAGCCGGGCATCACGGCGGAGTTGATCGAGCGATTGATGACGGCGGGGAAAAGCAGCGGCAAGTCACTCGTTGTTCCGGCTTGTCAGGGGCGTCGCGGGCATCCTGCACTCATTGGTATCAAACACCGGCAGGAAGTCCTGACATGTCATGACGGCACGGGGTTGCGCGGGCTTTTTCACAACCATCCGGACGAAATAGAAGAGGTGGCGGTGGATAACCCCGATACCCTCAGGGACGCGGATCTGCCGGAGGAATACGGGCGGCTGTGCCGTGTGCTGCCTTCACCGTGAAAGCTCGAAGGAAGCCTCCGCCAGCCGCTCCCCATTGATGAGAAGATCCACCGCGTGCCGGCCCGGATGATGCGCCCGGGTGGTGAAGTCTTTGACGATTTGGGAGCGGGAGAGCGTTGCGGAGGCGCCAGGAGCGAGAGTGAGGTCTTTCCATTTGAAGACCTTCGCCGATGTCGCTCCGGATTTTTTGACGTAGTGAACGGAGTAGTCGACCACCAGCCGCTGGGACCGGGCCGAGGTGGAATTTAACTGGAGGGCGAGGGTCACGCGCTCGCCCAGACGGATCTTCGGGGGGCTTACGGAAAAGAGGGAAACCTGCACTTCTGCTTTGCCTGTCGCTCCCGTCAGATGCAGCGCCCGCTGGTTCCCTTTTTTGATGAGGCTGCGGAGGGCGTGTCTGGCGATCCATGCAGTGTGCCGGTCGTCCCGCGGCCAGGAGTCAAGGCGGTCGAGCACCCAGTCCGGGTGGCTTTTGGTGATGTCGTTGAGATGGTTCGCGACGGATTTGCGAACATAGGGACTCGGATCGGCCTTCAGGTTTTCGAGAATGGGAATGACGGGAGAGGGATCGGCGATCAGCGCCTCCAGCCGAAAGGACCACGGGAGGCGCGGGCGGCAGCCTTCGCTGGCCAGGCGGCGCACGTGCTCGCTCGTATCCCGCGACCACGTTTCCATTACGGCAAGCGTGCGGGAGAGGTCGAGCCGCAGAAATTCCCGGATGGCGAACTCCGAAGAGCCGAACGC
>DATAIE010001162.1:0-2826 GCA_036262875.1 Verrucomicrobiales bacterium | reverse complement strand
CGAATGGCGCAGCCCGGAGAATCCAATTCCCCGGCAGGAGCCTGGGGCCACCCTTCAATCGGAGGCTGCCCGAGTGACCGAAGTTCCCCTTCAATCGGCACAGCATCATTGGAACCGATCTGGATGGCAGTGGAACGGCAGGCCGGAGGCTTGCGCTACGGCGGGGTGCCGTAGAGATATTGGCGGGTGCCATCATAGAGGTGACACATGCCCGAGATGACGGTAAACACCGCCGCGATGGCGGTAGGAACGATGGGCGGGATGAATTCGAGGCGCAGCATGATCCAGCCGATGGCGACGATCTGAGTGACGGTGGCAACCTTGCCGGTCCAGTGAGGACGAATGCGCACTTTGCCGTTCTTATGTTTGATCATCAAGGCCCCGATGGTGGAGAGCACATCGCGCAGAATGACCAGCACTGGAAACCACCATGGAAAGCGGTGGGCATGCGACCAGCCGGTCACGCTCAGCGTGATGATGGCGGAGAACATAAGCCCCTTGTCCGCCAGCGGATCGAGGACACTGCCCAGCTTGCTGCGCTGGTTGAACCGGCGCGCGATCCATCCGTCGAGGGCATCACTGGCCGAGGCGATGAGAAACACCACGACTGCGGCGATGCGGCACCATTCCTCCGGATTCCCGGTATCCACCCCGACACCGTAACGGGCCGCGAGGTAAATGAAGACGGGAATGAGCAGGATGCGGAAGATGGTAACGCGATTCGCCAGGGTCATGGACAAAATCACCCTGATGGCAAATGTGCCGCGGCACAACGGAACGGAACAGAATCATGAAGATTGGTTCTCCGTGAGAATATGCCGACTGCGCAGAATCGTCTCCCGCCGGAGGTTGGTTAGGACCGGAGGGTGGACTTTACGAAGGAGAGGAAGAGGCGGTTGAGGAGCCAGAGCCGCCGGGACGGCGGCGCTCCCCGTCACGCAGCGGCAGTCGCAAGTCCAAACTGCACGGGACCAGCGTTTGAGAGGAGGTTGAGGAATCAGGACACGGGACCGCCAAGTCCCCGGCCGCCGCGCAATAACGATCGCGCGGTCTCTGAATCGCGTGCCGGCAATGAGTCCCTGTTTCCTTCCCGGCTCTCTAAATCACGGGCTGGTCACTCTCACGCGCATGAAGAGCCTGGCTCCGGGTGCGGGGGCCGGCGTTTGCCACGTCACGGTTTCCGAACCGTCACCGTTATTCACGGTGCCGACGGGGGCCGTCCCCACGGGTGTCCAGCTTCCGAGTCCGGCGGAGGTCTCGAAGATGTAAGTGACATCTGTGATTCCCGCACGGCGGCGCAGATTGAAGAGCGGCGGATTTCCCGGGGCGCCCGGCGTAGTCCAGCCCATGGCGTTTTCACCGGTGCCGCCATTCCGGGGATCGGTGCCGAAGGCGTACTCTCCAAGGTTGTTGAGACTGTCTCCGTCCGTATTCTCACTCATCGGCTGGAACGGCACATCACCGTTCGAAAAATAGCGCCGCTGCCAGAGGGCAAAGGTAGTCACGCGGCTGCCGCCCGGATCGACACTGGCCGTCCAGTTGCCACCGGTGTTTTGATCTCCGGAGACGTAGATGAGCGAATGCCCGTCATCCGCCGCGGAAGGCCACGGGGAGAGGTCGCTGTAGGTGAAGTCGGAAATCACCGCGCCGGTCCTGTCATTGAGTACGATGTGCTCACCGTTGTTGTCGAGATTGCCGCTGTACTCTCCGAGGATGGTAAAGCTGTTTCCGTAGCGGTAGGCGAAGGCCGCCGCATTATCCACCACCACGACGCTCTGCCCCGCACCGAGAAGGTTTTGCAGCCCGGGCTGGGAGATGAAGTCCACGCCGTGCGAGAAGTAAATACCGGTGAGGTCCACCGGCGTGGCTCCCGTATTGGTCAGACGAATGAACTCAAAGTCGTTGTCGGAGATATAGCCTGCCGCGAATTCATCCGTCGTCGGATCGGCGGCATGATAGAGGACCTCCGTGATTTTGATGTTCGCCTGGGCCGCTGACGTGGCTCCCGGGAAGAAGAACAATTTCGAAGGTGCGCTCCAGCTCGAGCCGTTAGGCACGGAACCGGTGCCTCCACCGGATGCGGTGGGCGGGTCACTGGGACGGATGGGATTGACTGTGCGGGCGAAGATTTGCGTGGTTCCATTGACCGTAACAGGAGCAGTATACTCGATGGCAGAGGGAGAGAGGGCGGGAGAATAGGGAGGCGGCGCGGATTGAATGACGAGCCGCGCCTGGCAAATAAAGTCAGAACTGGCCAAGCCTGAATTCAATCCCTGGATGGCGAGAACGTTCGTGCCCACATGGACACTGCTCATGAAGGTGGTGATATCGGCATCCAGGTATTGCGTGGAGGCCGCGTCATCATGGGTGGTGGTGGCAGCCGAGCTAAAACTCAGCGTGTTGGTGGCCGGTGCGTTGAGACGGGCCGTAGTCAGTTCGGTGCCGTTGAGCCATGCCACATATCCGTCATCAATGCGCATTTGCAGGACAAGGTGGTTTGATCCGGTGAGAAGCGCGGCGTTGGCGGCACTCACATTGAAAGCCCAGCGAACGTAACAGGTCTGATTTCCGGCAAGAGGCGACGAAGTCCGCATGGTGTTCGTGGCATTTTGCGGGGCAACCGGGAACGCGAGAGTATGCCAGCGAACGCCGACATAGGGAATGTAGTCCACCGCCGCCGCATCATCGTAGCCCACACCATTGATGGCGCCGGCCGCATTGGTGAACCACGAGGAATCGTCAAAGTCGTCCTGGTTGTTCCCGTTGCTGTTCAAGTCGGCTCCCCGCCACTCGACCCCGGTTGGCCCGCCCGTGGTGGCGGCAGTG
>DATAIE010001161.1:0-5634 GCA_036262875.1 Verrucomicrobiales bacterium | reverse complement strand
CTGAGGAGTTTGACGTCCGTGTCCTCCTTGCTGAGTTTCGCGAGGGCGGGAGCGTGTTCGGACCGCAGCCATGCGGTTTGGAGTCCGTAGAGCCACATTACGAGGCCGTAGGCAAGATTCATCGTGAGTCCCTTAAAACTGAGAACCGTGGCGCGGTGGGCGGAGTCGCTGATGCTGTTGAGATACTGGCTGAGAAAATAATGCAGCGAGCGCATGGCGAGCCAGAAGGGCACCACGAAGAGCACGCCGGCCCAGCCTGCCCAGGCCTGGATTTGCAGGGCGATGCCGCTGAGGCCGGCAAACACCAGCACTGCGACCATCCCCAGATTTTGCGAAGGCTTCAAAATGCCCACCAGTTTTTCCACCACCAGGGCGGTGCCCAGCCCGATGAGTGAACTGCCGGCAAGGATGACGCCATTGCAGGACTCGTCGATTTGCAGAAGGCGGTAATAACTGCTGCCGATGGAGTAAAACAGCCGCGTGAAGGAATCGTAGAGCAGTCCTGTCAGGATGAGGACCACCGCGGCCGGGCTGCTCATGATCCAGCGTCCGGTGCCGATCATTTGACCGAAGCTGGCTTTCACCACCGACCGGAGCGAGGACCTGTCCGGGGAACGCGGATGGGTATCCACGAAAAGGAGACTCACGGCCACGGTAGCAACGGCCATGCCAAGATTCAGCCACAGGGGGATGCGCATGCAGGCCTCCTTGCTCAGGTGCTCAAGGCCCGGAATGCGGTTCATGAAGTCCCTGCTGTAGACCGCGGCACCGATCAACGCGACCACCATAAACGTCATCGACTGCCAGCGCATGAGGCTGGCCAGCACCCGCGTCCACGCCGCGGAGCGGCCCTCCACCGGAAGGGCATCGTAGACGAGCGCCTCATCGGCACCGCTGCAGCAGGCTTCCGCCAGACCGCTGATGACACGATTCCCCAGAAAAAGGTAGAACGTGACGAGCCCGGCATTCACCGGCATGAAACACAGAAGCAGCATCTCGATGATCATCAGCACGCCGGAGAATACGACGAGGTGCTTGCGCCCCAGCTTGTCCGCCAGCGCCCCGCTGGGCACCTCAAAGAGCACGATGCTGCCGGCCCAGACGAGGTTCAGGATTGCGAACTGTTCCAGCGTCAGTCCGAAGTCCAGAAACAGGATGGTATAGATCGGGTAATAGAACCGCGAATTGAACAGCACACGGAAGAGCAGAAACGCCCGGATGTTCCGCGCAGCGATGGCGGGATCGCTTGGAGGCACCGGGCTCTGGGCGGCATCGACCGGCAGCGCGAGATCGGTCACGGGTGGCTCGTACGGCGAATGCGAAGCGCCGCCGGCGGGAAAGGGGTCGTCGGTGGGGGCGCTCATTCCCGGTCTCTAGCGGTCGTTGCGCAGAGCGCGGGCGGGTTCCATGCGACCGACGATGAGGGCCGGCGGCACCGCCGCCAGCGTGCACAGGATAAAGGCGATGCCGCAAATGACGATCTGGTCAAAGGGCCGCAACTCCGCGGGGATTTCGCTCAGCCCGTAGATGGCGGAGTCAAAGATCTGATGGCCAAAGTGACCGTTGATCCAGGTGCGCAGATCATTGCGGAAATACACCACGATACGGCCCAGGGCGTAGCCAACGCCCGTCCCCAGCATACCCACGATGAGGCCCTTCGTCATGAACAGACTGACAATGTGAGAGGTCTTCGCCCCCAGCGCCCGCATCATGCCGATCTCCCGGCGCTTTTGGACCGCCATGGTGATCATGGTGTTCATGATGCAGAAGGCGGCGACGAGCGAAATGAATCCGAGCACGATATACATCATCCCGATTTCGTTTTCGACCGCCTCAAACTGCTGACGGTGACGCTGCACCCAGGTCTCCGTGCGCCAGTTGGGAGGCAGGATGCCGGACTCTTCGAGCTTCTTTGCCATCGCCGGTGCATCGTAAGGATCGGCAAGGTCAACGAAGATGCCGTCGACGGCGTCCCCCGCTCCGGAAAGGCGCTGGGCCGTTTTCAGAGAGATATAACCGAGGGAGGACTGCCCGGTGGTTTGCTGCTTGTCGTCCGTGAAGATACCCGTGATGGTTAGATCCTCGGGCGTAGGGTATTCGCGGTCTTTCTTTGCCAGTTTCTCTTTCTTCGCCGGATCGTCTTTAGCGGCGCTCTCCTCCTGCATGACCCGCACACCCTTCTTGATGAAATGAGCGCCAAAAACGTTGTAGAGAGTCCGCCCCGGCTCCGGGAATTCATTCTCACCGTTGCGGTAGAGCTTGGCGACCACATTTTCGGTAAGGACGATGGAGAACCCGGCCACATCGAATTCCCCGCGCGCACTGGGCCGGGGCCGCAGGTTCAGGAGTTCGTTGAAACGGTTCCCGTATTTTTCCATCAGGCGGACGTCCTCCGTATCCACACCGATAAGCATGACATCGGAAATGGGCCGTGACTGGTCCATGAGGTCTTCCTGCTCATCCTCCGCCGTATCATTACTCAGCGGATCCGCGTCCGGCGCGGGGTTAGCGGCGGGGTCGGGAGGAGTGGCGTCCGGTTTTTCATCAGGGGCGACGGGCTCCGCCGAGGGCGGAGGTGCATCCGCCGGGCCCGGTTTGCCCTGCGCGCCCCTGGCTCCCTGTCCGGCCTGAGATTCCGGAATCACCGGGTCCTCCATCGGGGAGCCATCCGGCACCACGCCCTCTGGCTTGTCTCCGCCGGGAGGAGGCAAATCCCCCACGGGCACCTCGTCATCCTGGTATTTTTTCGGTCGCGCCTGCTGGATCAGGCCGACCACATTTAGAAAAGGAGAGGCCGACTCCACGCCCGGGAAGGATTTTATTTTTGGCAGCAGTTCCCGCCAAACCGGCACTGCCCCGTCGGCCCCCTGGGCAGCGTCCGCGAAATAGGAACGATTGTCGTCGTGGATATAAAGCGGGGGTTCGACCTTCAGCCACTCGTCCTTGATGCGCTTTTGAAATCCGGCCATCACCGCGATTACCACGATCAGCACCCCCACCCCCAGCGCCACCCCTGCGATCGAGATAACGGTGATGATGGAAAGGAAGGTGCGCTTGGGCTTGAGGTAGCGCAGCGCGAGAAACCAACTGAATTTCATGGGGCACAGTGAGGGGAGGAATCGAAACTTCAAACGTCAAAGATCAAACAACCAGGAAACTTCAAACATCAAGAATCGAAAAGCTTTGCTGATACGGAGGCATTTGCGGGAGTTTCCCGAAGTTTGATGTTTGAAAGCGGAAGTTCTCCCCGTTCCCCTTGCTCCCCGTCGCCTTCGCGTAGAATCCCGCCTCCCCCCCATGCAGCTTCCTCACTCCCTTCACCTCGCCTACTGCACAAATATCCACCGGGGAGAGACGTGGCCGGAAACGCTGGCGGCACTGGAGCGGCACACGCTGGAAGTTCGGGACCGGGTTTGCCCGAAAGAGCCCTATGCCATCGGGCTCCGGCTGGGAGTGCAGGCGGCGCTGACCCTGTATGACCGGAAGGAGCGCGATGCCTTCCGCCGCTGGCTGGACAAAAACCGGTGCTACGTTTTCACGATCAACGGGTTCCCCTACGGCCAGTTCCACGGCACCCGGGTGAAGGAGCAGGTCTTTCAGCCGGACTGGTCGACCTCCGCGCGGGTGGAGTATACCCGCGCTTTGTTTGAGATCGTCGCCGACCTCGTGCCTCCCGGCGTCTCCGGCAGCGTGAGCACCGTACCGGGTTCCCACAAGGAACTCATCCGCGACGCAAAACAGGAAAGCGACATCCTGACAAACGTGCGGGAAATGGGCGAGTGGATCGCGCGCCTCAGCGACGCGCGCGGCGTTGACCTCCACCTCGGACTGGAACCGGAACCGCTGGGTTATATCGAGAACACACCGGAGACACTCGCCTTCTTCGAGAAACTGGGAACCAGCGAACCGGTTCGGCGATGCCTCGGGGTGAACTACGACACCTGCCATCTCGCGATCGAATACGAGGACCCCGCCGTTTCCCTCCGGCGCTTTGCGGAGGCCGGCATCCGCATCAGCAAACTGCACCTCAGTTCCGCACTGCGTGTCACCCCGGAACGCGAAGTCCTCCACCGCCTGACGTCTTTCCAGGACGACGTCTATTTTCACCAGGTTATCGCCCGTCGCGACGACGGCTCTCTGCACCGCTATCGCGACCTGCCTGACGCCCTCACCGCCGCCGCCGCAACCCGTCCGTCCTCCACTGAGGAATGGCGCATCCATTTCCACATTCCCCTCCATGCGGCTCCGGAGGAGTGGTTTCAAACCACCACGGGCCACCTCACCGGAGCCCTCGACGTGCTGGAGAAGAATCCGTCTCTGTGTCAGCATCTGGAAATGGAGACCTACACCTGGGAGGTCCTGCCTGAGGACCTGCGGGCCACGACAGTGGAGGATCAGTTGATGAAGGAATATGAGTGGACGCTGGGGGAATTGACGAAGCGGGGATTGGCGGAGAATAAGGCCACCGGCTCATAAAAAAGCCTGCCCGTTTCCGGGCAGGCTTTCGCGTAAAGATTCAGAGGAATAACGAATAACCGTTACTTCTTCTTTTCCGTGGCGGCCTTCTTGGCAGGTTCGGTCTTCTCCGTCTTCGCCTTCGGAGCCGGGTCCTGTTTCACGCCCACGTTGACTTTGACGAGGGTGCGCTTGCCTTCCTTGTCAGCGGTGTAGGAAAGGCCCACATTCATGCCGGCGACGACGTCGGTCAATGCAGCGGGAGCCTCTTTGTTCACGTACTGTGTTTCGTCGGTGATGGCGTAAACCGTCTTGCCAACGGTGATGGTCTTCTTCTCAGCGTCCACGGCGGTGACTTTGCCGGCGGTGCCTTGAGCCTTGGGAGCCTTCTTGGGAGCTTCGGGTTTTGCCTTGTCAGCAGGCTTTGCATCCGCAGCAGGTGCGTCGGCGGCTTTGGCGGGCTGCTTTTCAGCCGACTTTTTGGCAGGGGCTGCCGGAGCTTGCGCCATGGCCGGAACGGCGAGGGCAAAAATTGAGAGGATGCTGGTGATCAGGAGTCTTTTCATGCAAGTGTGTATCGTTAGGTTAGAGTTGGGGGTCGGCAAATCTGGCTAATAACCGCCCCGCGGTCAATGCGCCATTTGATACGGTTCTGCTGTCCCGTCAGGGCTTTTCCGGCGCTCCTCCGGGTGCGAAAGTGGCGTTTCATGAACTTTCCGCGCTGTCGCCGGCGGCTGCTTTTCCGGATCCTTTCCGCACTGTGGCCCGCGATTCGCTGCATGGCGCAAAGCCCGGCCGGCCACTGCTGGAGGACGGACTGACCCGCATCGAGTGCCGCTGGAACCGGGATGAGGCGCTTCCCGGATTCGATCCATCCAAAGGACCGCAAAAGGGGACGTGGCACTACGACGCCTGGGTCCCGAAGGGGTTCGCCGCCCATCCGGAACGGCGCTACCCCTGCCTTTTCATTTCGTCCCCCGTCGGGGAAGCGAAGAACTTTTTGCCCCTGTACAAGGACTGGCTGGCAAAGAATGAATGGGTGGCGGTGATGCTCACGGAGTCGCGGAACGGCCCCATCGAGCCATGCCTGGGCAATTTTCTCTCGGCACACGATGACGCCGTGCAGCGCCTGCGGATCATCGATACTATGAAGGCCGCCGCCGGAATGTCCGGAGCGGC
>DATAIE010001160.1:0-4802 GCA_036262875.1 Verrucomicrobiales bacterium | reverse complement strand
CCTGACCGCCCGGCGGAGGAGGGTAATAAACAGGAGTCGCTCTATTATTATATACCTGCGCGACGCCGTTCGAACTCAGGAGTATCAAGGCAAGAAAGGAAAGTCGGAAATTCAGCATATCGGGAATTTACCATAAATTCCATAAAATGCTCAAAAAGTGGCTGACTTTGTAATTTCCGGCCTATTCGGGTTTCGGCTCGTCATCCACTTCCTCCACCACGGTGGCCTTGGGCGGTTTGGCGGGACTCGCCTCTGGAGGCGGGGCGGGAGCGGGCACGGGCACGGGAAGGGGGGCGGGACTCTTTTTGACCTCCGCCTCCGGGGAGGGGCGCTGCCCCTGACTTTGACTTTCGGAATTGGTTCCGCGGTTGCTCCACCAGAAAACGCCGGCTCCCGCCAGTCCCGCGAGGATCAGAATGTAAAGTCCCGGGCTCCGGGCTCTGCCCTGGTCGGTAAAAACAGCTGGCGGCAGGTTGTGCGTTGCGTTGGCGGTCTGCACGTATTCGTGCCCGGAAGCCGTCGCGAGATCCTCCGAACTGAACTGGCTAAGGTAATCGCTGATGTCCACCTCAAGGAAACGGCTGTAAATCTTCAGAAAGCCGCGGGCATATGTCAGGTTGGCGAACCTTGAGAGGTCGTCATTCTCCATATCGCGGACGCGGGCCGCAGGGATGCGGGTGTGAAAGGCCACATCCTCGGCGGTGAGGTCACGCGCCTTGCGGGCAAAAGATAGCTGTTGGCCGATGCTGGGCATGGGAGGGGAACCCCGGTTTACGGAAGCGCGGGAGAAGAATACCTGGAATACCCCACTCCGAAACCGAAAGAATCAGACCGGCTTCCGAATCCTGAAGCGAATACGCCACGGCAAACCCGGTCTTGGGGGAAGACTCCAGCTTTGGACTTGCAGCATTCGTCCCCTGTTTGCTAAATCAAAAGTATCGTTTTGGTCAACGCATCCGTAACTTCTCTGAGAACCAGAAATCCACTAAGGTGCGGAGCTGATATGATTCTCAGATTCAAAAAAATTAGATTCAATTTTGAAAAAAGACTTGCAAATCCATAAGGAATAAGTAGAATCGGCTCAAATCCGGACCAGTGCTTTATGATTACTGTAAAACCGGGCCTCTGAGCAACCGATAATCAAGTCCCTTTCAACATTTCACTTATGTCAGAAGAAGCTCCAGAATTGATGACCGTCAAAGAGACAGCCGAATACCTGCGTATTCCGTTGCCAACGGTCTATTACCTCGTCCAGCGGGGCCAACTTCCTGCCGTTCAGATTGGCGGTCGCTGGAGAATCAAGCGCAGCCTCCTCGACCGTGACGTCCTCAAGACGGAAGGTTCCGGCCAGCCCACCGTACTGGTCGTGGACGATGACGCCCAACTGCAAACCATTTTCAAACAGTTCCTCAAGAAAGCCGGGTTTGGCCGTATCGTCGTCGGCAGCGGGGCTGAAGCCATTGCTTTTGCGGAAAAACAGAAATTCGACCTCGTGTTTCTGGACCTGCAACTGCCCGATATTCCGGGGGACGAAGTCTACGCCCGCCTCAAGGAAGTCAGTCCGGATCTGCCCATCGTGATTATCACCGGCTATCCTGACAGTGAAATCCTGAGCAAAATTCTTCAAAGCGGCCCCGTCACGGTCATTAAGAAGCCGATCGAGTTCGATCAGCTCAACCGCACGGTGAAGCAGTTGGGGCACAAGGGCATGGAAGTGCCTGCGGCCTAACCCGCAATCATTCAACCGGGAAGCGGAGGCGTCCATGGGGCGTCTCCGCTTTTTTGTGCCCGGGTGCCGGCGGCTTACGCAACTTCCAGCTTGCCCGGCGACCTCCGTCCCCGCTAAGTCCGAAGCATGAAACCACGACGTGTTCTATTCACTCCTCCCGTCGCGGCGGGCGCGATGCTCACTCTGGCCACCGGCTGGTTTCTCTGGGCTAAAGTGGAGACTCCCCACAGCCGGGCTCTCAATGAACTCTGGCGCAAAGAGCACAGGGTGATCGATCTCCACATGCACATCGATGGCACTCCGGAGCGGTTTGACCGGGCGGTGCGCATCATGGACCGGGCCGGCATCGGTATTGGCGTGAATCTCAGTGGCGGGATCGTGACTCACAAGGACGGAGAGCAGTCGGAATTCGCCCGCGTCAAAGCTCTGGCGGACAGCAAGTATCCGGGACGGTTCGTGACCTACATGAATTTGGATTATTCCGGATGGGATGCCCCTGATTTCAGCGAAAAAGCGGCGAAGCAGATTGAGGAGGGTCACCGGCTCGGAGCAGCCGGCTTCAAGGAATACAAGCGTCTCGGCCTTTATCTGAAGGACGGCAACAAGTCCCTGATCCACATCGATGATCCGAAGCTGGATGCCGTCTGGAAAAAATGCGGCGAACTCGGAATGCCGGTTTCCATCCATGTCGCCGATCCCCGCGCCTTTTGGCAGGCTTTCGACGAGAAAAACGAGCGGTGGAAGGAGCTCAAGGATCACCGCAGCTGGTGGTTTGGAAATCCTGATGTGTTTCCCAAACGGGAGGAGCTTCTGGAAGCTCTGAACCGGGTGATCGAAAGGCACCCCAAAACCACTTTCGTTTGTGTGCACTTCGCGAACAATTCCGAGGACATCCAGTGGGTGGACCGGATGCTCGACGCGCATCCTAACATGATGGCGGACCTCGCCGCCCGCATCCCGGAGATAGGGCGCCATGATCCCGCGGAGGTCCGCCGGATCTTCACCAAACACAAAGACCGGATTCTCTTCGCGACCGACTTCATGGTCTACGAGCGGCTCATTCTCGGCTCCGCCGGCGATGCGGAGCGCCCCACGGATGACGACGCCAATGTCTTCTACGACAAATGCTGGCGCTGGATGGAAACGACCGACCGCGACTGGGCTCATATGACCCCGATCCAGGGGGACTGGACGATCAATTCCATCGGTCTCCCGCCGGAGGTCTGCCGGAGCATTTACTTCGATAACGCGACCAAACTTCTTGCCCGCTCGCTGCCTCTTCCGGTCATGAGAGCGGCTCGGCTCGAGAGCGACTTCAAGCCGGACGGGAAACTGAGTAATCCCGCGTGGTCCGCGGCTCTGCCGGTGCGCCTGGAGTATCAGTCCGGCGATGCCTCGGCGCGCCCGGCTGTCAGCACAGCGGTCAAGGCGTTGTGGAGTGATCAGTTCCTCTATTTCGCCTATGAAAGTCCCTACACGAAACTGGATACCTTCACTCCGGTGCAAACCGCCGAGCGCATCGGTCTGTGGGACAAGGACGTGGTGGAGGCTTTTATCGGTGCGGACTCTGCGAAGCCTAACAGTTATGTCGAATGCGAATGGTCGCCCGGCGGCGAGCAACTCGATATCAAAGTGGACCTGCCGGCGAAGGACTTTCCGTGGAGCAGCGGCATGGAATCCGGCGTCAGCGTCGACGAGGCCGCGAAGATCTGGCGGCTCGAAGTGCGCATCCCTCTGAAATCGCTGAGCGCGGCCCCTCCGCAGGCCGGCACGCGCTGGCGTCTCAATCTCTTCCGGCATGACACCGCCTCAGGCTCCGGTCTCGCCTTCAGCCCTGCATTGACGGGCACCTTTCACACGCCGGAGCGGTTTGGCTGGCTCGAATTCACTAAACCCTGACTTTACCGCTTCCGGGGAACGGCCGCAGGCTTGACTGACGGCGAAGGCATTGAGGGTGCCGTTCCGCCCGGGGCCGGTGGAGTTCCCGGGGTTGCGCTTGGCGGTGCTCCTCCGATCGGGCTTGGCAGATTGCCTCCCGCAGGACTTGGGAGAGTGCCGCGTGTGACGCCCGGCAATGCTCCGCCGGCGGGGTTGGGAAGGTTTCCGGCAGCGGGCGAGGGGATCGTGCCTGGAGTGGCGCTGGGCAGCGCTCCTCCTGTCGGATTGGGAAGGTTGCCGCCGGCGGGGCTCGGCAGAGTGCCGGGCGTCATCGTGGGAAGAGCACCGCCAGCCACATTGGATAGGCTTCCACCGGGGGAGGGAAGCGTGCCGGGGGTGGCGCTGGGCAGAGCACCGGTCATGCCCGGAATGGTTACCTTCCGTGCATCGGCTTGCAGGAGAGGCAGGGCGGTATTGATATACGATCGAAGCTCAGGATTGGCTCCCGAACGCCTGGCGGCTTCAAACCTGGCGACTTTCGCGGAACGGAGGCGTTGAACCTCCCGCAGGAAGGCGGTGTCAAACTCCGCTCCGCTCAGGGTGGTGAAGCGGGCATCGATCGCAGCGCTTTGGTCCGGAAGAACAATGCCTGCCGCTCCGGTAAGCCTGGCGAGATTCCTGGATTCCGTCTGATTTTCTTTAATCATCGACTGCGCCATGGCTCGCACTGCCGGGTCCTGCGAGCGGGCGGCAGCCAACCTCGCCAAACGAAGTTCCGCGAGATTGGCGGAGTTCACGTCCGCCAGGAAATTCCGTGCCGGGATTTCCTTTTTGGTTTCGGCTGGAATCACCAGATTGGTGTTTGCGGAGGGTGAAGGCGATTGCCCGGGAATGAACAATTGCGGCGTGTCGACGGGAGCGGGAGGCAACTGGCCGCGAATCGGGGTCTGAGCGGCTGCGAGCGGCGCGTGCAACATCAGGACGATGGAGGCTGGAAGAGAAAGGATGAACGGTTTCATAAAAAGGAGGGACGCCGGGTTGAGGCTGTCCCGGTTCACCATCCCTCCTGCGGGCATCGTGCCACGGCAGCCGTTCCCCTCAAATCTTCGGAGAAGCCGCCTTGCGATTCCCCGTTCGCCTCTGATAAACACCTTCCGCGGAGGCGTATCTTCACGGCTCCACCAAATTCTCCACT
>DATAIE010001159.1:0-5717 GCA_036262875.1 Verrucomicrobiales bacterium | reverse complement strand
ACCGGCTGGGTGAAAAAATTGACCGTATCCAGATATCGAATGTCCCTCATCCGGATACGCTTTGGACAAAGGAATGGGCCTGGAAAAAAACCGATAAAATCCGGGTCCTTCGTCATATCCTAAAGAACTTTTATATTTCCGTTCATGGCGAAAAGCGATGGAGCGAATTCAGCCCTCAAAAAAAACTGGTTGCTCCGCCCCGGATCACGGAGGTCCAGACGATAATATAGTCGATTCCGGAAGAGCCCCGGGCAAACTCATAACGCCCCCACCATCTTAGCAATCGCCGCTTCCTCCGGCACGGGACCGACGAGGGCGGCGGTGATGTTGGCGGGGTGGAAGACTCGTTTGGCGAGAGTGTGGACCTGGGCAGGGGTGACGGAGCGAAGGCGCTTTTCGTATTCGTCGGAAGGAATGAAGCGTCCGTAGAAAAGGAGGCACTCGGCCATGCCGGTCATTTGGCTGGCGGGGGCTTCGAGGCTCATGCGGGCGGAGCCGAGGACGTATTCGCTGGCGGACTTGAGGGCACGCGGGGTGACGGATTTGGCGACGAGTTTGCCGAGTTCCCGCATCATGACGCGGATGGCTTTGGGCAGCTTGTCGGGATCGACTCCGGCGAAGATATGGAGGAGACCGGTTTCAGAAAGAGAGGTGATATCGGAGCCGACATCGTAGCAAAGACCGTGATCTTCGCGGAGTGAAGACCAAAGACGGGAACTGGTGTTTTCCCCCAGAATGACGTTGAGCAGCCGGAGGGCGGCGGTGGTCTCCGAGGTGCGCCCTGGAACGTGGAAGGCGAGGGCAAGCTGGACCTGATCAATCTCGCGTTTTTCGAGGGCGATGCGGGGGGACTTGCGGAGCTTGCGGACCGGAAAGGGCCGGGTGCGCGGAGTCTGACCGTCGGGCAGACCGCGGGCGAGGAGTTTCCCGAGCACGTCGCGGACATGGGCGGCATCCACGCGTCCGGCGACGGAGATGATGGTGTTTTTGCGCCCAAACCACGACCCGGCGTGCTCGCGAAGGGCCTTGATATTGATGCGCTGGAGGCTGTCCTCCGTGCCCGCGATGGGTCGCCCGAGTGGGTGGTCCGGCCATGCGGATTTCCAAAGGAGGTCCTCCGCCTGCTGCTGAGGCTGCTCCTTGTACATCGCGATTTCCTCGGTAATAACCTCCCGCTCCCGCTTCATGTCCTCCGCTGTGAAAACGGAGTGCCGGTAGATATCGAGCAGAACATCCGCAAACCGCGTGAAGTGCTCCGCGGGCCCGCGCACGAAGAAGGCGGTATGGTCCTCGCTGGTATAGGCGTCCATGCTGCCGCCGACGCTATCGATCTCCGTATTGAGGCGGCGGGCGCTGCGGCGCCGGGTGCCTTTGAAAATCATGTGCTCCACAAAATGCGCGAGGCCGCCGAAGTCCGGCGGATCGTGCCGGCCGCCGACGCCGGCCCAGATGCCGAGGCTTACGCTTTCCATGTGGGGCATTTCGGCCACACAGAGCATCTCGCCGGTTTTCAGTCTGAGCATGTGGTGGGTGGTCATCGCAAGAGGCGCTGCGCGGTTTCCAGGTCTCCGGGCAGCGTGATTTTGGGGTTGGGAGTAAAGTTCTCTACCAGCCATACGCTGCAACCGGCCCGTTCGACGGCAGAGACTTCATCCGTGACGGAAACGCCCGCTTCAATCAGGTTGGCGTAGGCGGAATGGAGGAGGGTACGCCGGAAAACCTGGGGTGTTTCCATGATCCAGACGCCTTCCCGTTCAATACTCCCCGTCACACAGCCTTCGGCGTCAGCTTTTTTTAATGTTTCAGTGACTCTGCGGGCCGAAGCCGCCGCGCCGGAGTCCGCGGCCTTGTGCACACACCGGCTGATCTGAGCGGGATCAATGAGCGGCCGGGCACCGTCATGCACGGCAACGAGCTCACACTCTTCGGGAAGCGCTTCCAGACCGTTCCAAACGGAAAGGTGACGCTCAGCCCCCCCGGGAACGATTCCCTGAATTTTGGTGAGTCCGGCCTGGGCTGCCATCCCGGAAATGAGCGCCCCGCGCTCCGCTCCGGCAACGATCCGGATGTCATCGACGTCCGGACAGGCTTCGAAAGCACGAAGGGTGTGCAGGATGACGGGCTCGCCGCCGAGGCGGGCGAGGAGTTTGTCAAAGCCCATGCGCGTGGCGGAACCGGCGGCGACGATGAGGGCGGAGATCATGGCTGAAAACTTCAAACCTCAAACTCCAAACATCAAAGAAACTCTAAGCCTCAAACTTCGATTCTGCTCCCCCCGGATACTTGATGCTTGAACCTTGATGTTTCTTTGATGTTTGAGATTTGGATTTTGAAGTTTATTTCAATTTCGCTCCCACCGCCTGAGACAACACCTTCCCATCCGCCCGCCCGGCAGAGCGCTCCTGGAGGACCTTCATCACCTGGCCCATTTCCTTTTTGGACGTGGCGCCGAGTTCAGCGATGACGGTATCGACAAGCTGGAGCACTTCGGCTTCGGACATGGCCGCGGGAAGATAACGCTCAAGGATGGCGATTTCGGCAAGCTCCTTTTCGGCGAGGTCGGCACGGTTGCCGGCGGTAAACTGATCGACGGAATCACGGCGTTGTTTGAGCTGTTTGCGCACCACGGCGAGAATGTCGGCGTCACCGAGTTCGCCATCGGCCCCGAGTTTCTCCACGGCGGCATATTTTACGGCGGACTTGAGGGCGCGGAGAGACGTCATGGCGACCTGATCCCTGGCGCGCATGGCGTCTTTCAGGTCGTTGGCGATCTTTTCGTTCAGAGTGCTCATAGGGAGAAAGCCTTCATGTTCCGGCGGGGGTGTGTCCAGAGTGATTTGACGGCATAAAAAAGACGGCTCCGGATCGCTCCAGAGCCGTCGTTGTTGTAAACCGGGGTCCGCCGGGCGCTATTCGATGGCGATCAATTCCACTTCGAAGACGAGAGCCGAATGGCCCGGAATCTTGGGAGGAGAGCCGCGATCGCCGTAGGCGAGATAGGACGGGATGTAGAACTTATATTTAGAGCCGGTGGGCATGAGCTGCACGCCTTCGGTCCAGCCAGGAATCACCTGATTGAGGCCAAAGGAGATGGGCTCACCGCGCTGCACAGAGCTGTCGAAAACCGAGCCATCCGGCAAGGTGCCGTGGTAGTGGACCTTGACGGTATCGGTGGCCTTCGGCTTGGCTCCGGTGCCGGCTTTGAGCACTTCATACTGGAGGCCCGTGGCGGTGGTGGTCACTTCCTTGCGCTTCCCGTTCGTGTCGAGAAATGCCTTGCTGGCGACGGCATCTTTATTGCCTCCGGCGAGCGCTTTGTCGAAACTGACTTTCCCCTGCATGGAGGCCTGCTGCTTTTGATAGGCCGAGAACACCTCGCGGCACTGTGCATCGGTAAGGCGCGGCTTTTTTCCTTCGAGCGTATCGACGATGCCCTTGTTGAACTCTGCCATGTCCGGCTTGAGATCCATCTGCTTGAGATTCGCGGCCATCAGCACACCGATCGCATAGCTGACGTTCTCGTTTGTCGCGGCAACAGGGGCAGCGGCAGGCGCAGGGTCCTCCGCCGCGGGCGCGGATTTATCCTGGGCTGAGGAAACGCCGGAGGCTGCCAGGAGGGCGGCGGCGGTGAGGGAGATCGTTTTCATAAGGGCGCGCAGGCTAAGTTCCCGCGGCGGGCCGTCAACGGGTTTATGGGGCGATGATGCGGGAGGCCGCCTGCAGACTCAAGCCTTTGAAAGGCGCTCCAGAAACATGCTGACCGCGATGAGGTCTTTTGCCTCCAAAACGGTGGGTGCCTGAGTGAACCGGGGCACGATGTCCGCGTCGGAAAGAACCCACACATCGCAGTCCAGACCGGGGTCCGGCGGACTGACGACCCAGCCGGGAAGGACGATCACCGGTTGGACCCCCACCGTGTCCAACCCCTCCGCGGCGAGGAGTTCATAGAGTGCGTGTGCCACCCGGCGGGCCTGGCCGATGGGGTCGGCGAGGACTTCATGCTTCCCGATGACAAGGGTATCCGCGTCCCGCTGGACGACGGTTTCCGACAAGTCCCGCCCGCGGGCGATGAAACGGGGAATGAGGGTAAAGATGCCGCCGGGGCCGGCGAGGACGGAGCCGAGAAGGTGGCCTCCAGGTTTCGCCAGGCCGTCAAAAAGCAGCCAGCCGCGGGCGCAAATGTCCTCGATGGCGGCGTGCAGACTTTGCCGTGCCCGCTGCTCCCGGCGCAATATGGACAGTTGTCGCCAGATGAGCGCCACACGCACACCGGCATAGACGGTGAGGCCGATGGCAATGAAACTGAAGAGAGCAGGCTGCGGTGGAGCCTTGAACAGCCAGCGCGCTATTTCCAGACCGGCGATAACGAGCACTACGAGCGCAATGATCGCATATTCAGCAATGCGCCCGGTGAGCGCAGACTGGCGCTCGCGGGTGGTGCTGTCGTCGAAAAGCGAGAAACGCGGATGAACGACTTCATCAAGAAGACGCCGGGTGGGGGTGCTGGCAGGGGGCGAAGACACGCCCGTACGTTATGGAAAAGCAAAGATTGCGCCAGCAGAAATGCCGGGGGCGCATGTTGACGCCGGGGCGGGAGTCCACTAGGCTTCCCGTTCTCACACGGGCAGCGTCGGATCCGCCTGGCAATCCCCTTATGCCCTTATTCAACATAAATCCACACCCAGAAGCATGAAGCTCTCCCTCTCGACGTTTACCCTGACGGCCGCTCTGGCCGCCCTGCCGGTGCTGGCTCAGAACCCGCCGCCTGTGCCGGTCCCTCCGCCGCCTCCCGCACCCGGCGCTCCCCCGGCAGCCGCGCAGCCGGGCCAGCCTCCCGCTCAACCCGGCCTGCTGCCCCCTCCCGCCACGCCGGCCGTGGAACCGGACAGCTTCAAAACGGAGAAAGAGCGCCAGAGCTATGCGCTGGGGCTCTTCTTTGCGAACAACCTCAAACAGGAAGAACAGCGGGGGGGATCACCCCTCCCGAAGCCGGATGAACTGCTGAAAGGCATGAAGGATGTGCTGAGCGGCGTTAAATCCCTCGACTATGTCATCGGCGCGCATCTGGCGACGCAAATTCAGCGCGCCGAGGTGGATCTGGACGCGGAAACCCTGTCCCTCGCGGTTCGGGAAGCCCTAACCAATGTGCCGCCGAAACTTAATCCGCAGCAGTCCCAGGAGGCGATGAAGCGCCTGAACGAGGAGCTGGCAAAAAAGAAAGAAGCAAAGAAGGCCCTCGAAAACGCCAAGGCGCTGGAAGCCGCCAACAAGTTCCTCGAGACAAACGGCAAAGCGAAGGATGTGAAACAAACGCCCAGCGGATTGCAGTACGTCATCGAAAAACAGGGTGAAGGCAAGTCTCCGACCGAAAACGAGATGGCGACTCTGAACTTCAAGTGCAGTCTGCTGGATACCACGCTTGTCGAGCGGAGCCCGGAAACGGGTCCGGCCCGCAAGGCCATGAGGTCCCTGCCAAAGGGGCTCCAGGAGGGACTGGCGCTGCTCAAAACCGGCTCCAAGGCGAAGTTCTGGATTCCGCCGGCACTCGGCTACGGCGAGGCGGGCCGGCTGGGGCTGGTGAAAGCCAACGCAGTGCTGGTCTATGAAGTGGAACTGCTGGGCGTGGAACCGATGCCGAAGCCGGCTGCCATGGTCAATCCGGCTGCCGGATCAATCCCGGGCCGCCCGCCCGTAACGGCAGTAACACCGCCCATCAC
>DATAIE010001158.1:0-5893 GCA_036262875.1 Verrucomicrobiales bacterium | reverse complement strand
AATGGCTGGCCTACCGTGCCGCCAGCCTCTATCCCGCCGGCCTCGCGATTCTGCAATCACTGGCTCAGGAGGACGGGAAAAAGGAGGAGGTGCTCACGGAACTGCGCCGCCTGGATCAGGAGGGCCACTGGTCGTGCCGTCCCCTCGTGGTGGAGGCCATGGCTGCGCTGGGGGACACGTCCCGGGTGAAGGATGTTCTCGCCGGTCGTGAAAAGTATCTCAGCCAGATTCCTGAAAAGGCGGAATGGGTGCCCGTTCGTGTCGCTGGGGAGGATGCTTTCTCCCGTCTGGCGGCTCCGGCAAAGGAGAAGCCGGAGAAAAAGGGGCGGGCCAAACGGAAATAAAGCCCCGGTCAGCGCAGTTCCTTCGGCACCAGCTCCACCAGTTTTTTGATCGCATCCGCCGAGTGCCGGTCGGCGATGAGAAGGGCGTCCGGGGTTTGCACCACGATCAAATCCTCCACACCCAGCAGCGCGACCCGCTGACCGCCGGTGGTGAAGACGATGTTGTTATCGGCATCGATCACGGACAGCGGGCTGTTGGAGGCGTTTTTCGTTTCATCCGTCGCCAGATATTTGCCCACGCTGATCCACGAGCCCACATCGTCCCAGTCAAAACTGGCCTCTACATTGAGGACGCGTCCCGCTTTTTCCATGAGGGCGTAGTCGATCGAAATGCGCGGCAGGCCGGGGAACTGGCTGGCGAGCGTCGCGGGGAGGTTCCGGGACTGGCGGATTTCACGAACGAAGGCCGCGAGTTCAGGGCAGTGCTGGCTGAGTTCGGCGATGACGCCGGACACCGTCCAGATGAACATGCCCGCGTTCCATGAGAAGTTGCCCTGCTGGATGAACTGCTCGGCGAGGTCGGGGGCCGGCTTTTCGCGGAATTTGTGCACTTCGTAGACCGCCGGGCTGTAGCTCAGTCCGGAAATGAACGCCCGCCGGCCGCGTTCGATGTAGCCGTAGCTGGGACAGGCCCACGTCGGTTTGATGCCGATGGTGACGAGGGCCCGGGTGCGTTCCGCCACTTCGGCGGCTCCGCGCAGGCATTCCTGGAAGGCGGCCTTGTCTTTGATCAACTGATCCGCCGGGAGCACCAGCATCGTGGCGTCCGGGCTGCGGGCCGCCACCCATCCGATGCCGAGGGCGATGGCGGGCGCGGTGTCGCGTTTGTCGGGTTCGGCGACGATGTTTTCCGCCGGCACGGCGTCTCCGAGGAGATTGCGGACGGCCTCCTCCTGTTCCCGGTTGGTCAGAATCAGGATGTTCTGCCGGGGCACCAGTCCGTCCAGTCGCGCCAGGGCCTGCTGGAGCAGGGTTTCCTCGCCGAACAACTGGAGCAACTGCTTGGGGCGGTTGTCACGGCTGAGCGGCCAGAAACGGGTGCCGCTGCCGCCGGCAAGAATCACTGCGTAAGTTTCACTCATTTTGCGGAAATTGGGTTACGGAAAGCGCCATAGTAGCCAGCAGGCAAAATAGTAAAGCCCGCTCAACCTTCCGGTTGCCGGTTGATTTCGCGAGAGGCACTGTCCCCGCACATGAAACAATTTCGCATTCTCGCGGCCGCCGTCCTTGGCGCCCTGGCATCCTGTAAGAGCGTTCCCTCCGCCGCCAAAAACGACAAACTTCCCTCAGGAAGTGTGCCGGACGGCGTGAAGGCCGAGGATGTCGCCGCCGTGGAGGCCCACAAAGCGAAGGGGAACAAGGGTGGCTTCCTCCCTTCAAAGGACACGCTGAAGGGGCCGCTCACGGCTCAAAATGCACGTTTTGTGGTCGATCTGGATGCCCAGAGAGCCTACCTTTATCAGCACGACAATCTCATTGCCTATTCCCCCATCGCTTCCGGACGGAAATACTACCGCACGGAAACGGGGAACTACACCATCGGGCAAAAAGACCTGAACCACCGCTCCTCCAGCTATGGGAGTTTTGTGAATTCCAAAGGCGGCACCATGATGAGCGACGTGCAGGCCGGCTTCGATCCCACCCCGGTGGGCGGCCGGTTCGAAGGCGCGCTCATGAAGTACTTCCTGAGGCTCTATCACAATGGCCAGCCGACGGCGATGGGCCTGCACCGCGGCGTGCTGCCCGGTTATCCGGCCAGCCACGGGTGCATCCGGCTGCCCGGCAATATGGCGGAGTGGTTTTTCAGCAATGTGCAGCTCGGCACCCCGGTGGCAGTGCGCGGAACTAAAAACGGAATCCCCATCGGCAAGAGCCAGGGGCGTCCCTCGCGTGCGCCCAGGGTGCATTCCAGTTTGAAGAACAAGCCGATGGAGGAGAAAGTCCCGCCGGCCCCGGAATCGGATATCAAGACACCGTCTGTGCCGCCCGCGCCGGAGGCAACTCCGAAGCCGGCCCCGTCCGGTGATCCCACCCCGGCCCCGCCGGCACCGGAAACTCCGCCCGCATCCGGATCGAACTGACCGCGATTGCGTGCGGGCGCATGCCTGGCAGACGCGCCCCGCGGAGGCGCGTTTGATGCGGGTTTCCCGTATTCAGCCTTTCCCCTACCTTCCCGCGACATGATCGACCGCTATCAACTCCAGGAGAAGCTCGGTGAGGGCGGTGCCGGCAGTGTCTTCAAGGCATGGGACAAGAAGTTGCAGCGGTTCGTGGCGGTAAAGAGCCTTCTCCCGCCGGAAGAGCGGCAGACGGCGGGGGCAGGGGAGAACCTCTCCGCCGAAGCCGCCGCGCTTTCCGCCCTCCAGCATCCGAACATCGTCTCCGTCTACGACCTCGACACCGACGGGCCCGAGCCCTTCGTGGTCATGGAGTATATCAACGGTGAAACGCTGGAGGCGACCGTGCGCCGGGGCGCGCTGCTGGCAGCAGACTTCCAGCAGATTGCCGTCGAGACCCTGGAGGGCCTCATCGCCGCGCACCGCCAGGCGATGTGCCACCGCGATTTGAAGCCGTCGAACATCATGTTCCACTGGCTGCCGGACGGGAAGTGGCAGACGAAGCTCCTTGATTTCGGTCTGTGCAATTTTGGCGTGCGGCCGATGGTGCAGGAGCTGGCTGGTGAGGGCTCCGTGGCCGGGAGCGTCCATTTCATGGCACCGGAGCAGTTTCTTCATCAGCCGCTGGATGCCCGGACGGACCTCTACTCGCTGGGGTGCGTGCTCTATTATTCCCTGACCGGCAGCTTCCCCTGCAACGGTGCCACCGTAGAGGAAATCATGAACGCCCACCTCGCGCGGCAGGTGGCACCCCTGCCAAATCTCCGGCCGGATGTGCCTCCGCTGCTCACGGACTGGGTGATGTGGCTCATGAGCCGGCAGCCGGAGGAGCGTCCGGAAAGAGCCACGGAGGCCCTCCGGGTGCTGCGGGGAATCCAGAGCGGTGAACTCACCTCCCTCCCGGTCCAGCGCGGGCTCAAGACGCGCCCGGTCGTCCCGCCCGGAACCACAGTGGTGGAAGCCCCGCTCAGCCAGGACTCCGCCGCGCGGGCGCGGGCCGGCAGTCCCTCTTCACCGGTCGCGCCCCCGGCGGAAAAGGCCCGTCCGGCCGGGGCGGTCACCCGGCCCGCCGCCGCCGCCGCCGTCCAAAGACCTGCCGCCGCTCCCCGGCCGGCCGGGACTTCCCCAAAGGCGGCTTCGCAGCGGACAAAAGCCGCCGCTCCTAAAAAGTCGAAGGCCCCCCTCCTCGCGGGAGTCAGCGCCGCCGTTCTCGCCGCGGCGGCGGGTATTTATTTTCTGACCAGGAACCGCGGAGACAGTTCTGGAGGAGGGAAAGGAGACAGTCCTCCCGTTGTTGTGGAAGCACAGGGCAGCCCTCCGGAAAAAGGCCTGGTCGCATGGTTCGATGCTTCAAAAGGCGCCCGCACCGATGCCGGCAAAACGGTGGCCAAAACCGGCGACCGCATTGACCAGTGGGACGACCGGGCTCCCCTCGCGGGGAACAATCCCGCCCAGTATCATGCCAGCGGGTCGCCGCCCGCCGAAAAGGCACTGCGGCGTCCCACTCTGAAGCGCGTGACGGACACGGACGGGCTCAAGGGAACGCATGACATCATGCAGTTCTCCGGGGAAAACTGCCTCGTCTTTGGCCGCGACTCGGACAAGGTGGGCTCTCCCGTCGCGGAGGAACTCAGCGGCAATCAGCTCTCGTGGATCGCCGTATTTTCCGCCGATCCCGCTGCCGGAGAGCAGGCATTGCTCTCCGCCCGTGTGGGCAAGGAACACCGTGCGTGGGACACTCTGGTGCGCGGAGGAGCGGTTTTCTCCGGCGTGCGCAAGCCGGGCGGACTGGAAAACCACACGATGCTGCCGCTGGAGCCCAAGTCCGGATTTCACATCGTCGCCGTGGTCTGGGACGGTGCCAGCGACCGGCTGCGCCAGTGGGTCACTTCCCCCAGCGGAAAGACGCTGGAAAGCACCGCCGTGACCGGCACGACGGATTTTGGAAAACTGGCAGACATCCGCATCGGTGCCTACAACCCGGCGGGCAGCAAGCCCCTGGGCAGCTTCCTCAAAGGCGGAATCGCCAGCCTCATCTTTTACAATCGCGCGCTTCCCGATACCGACCGGGAGGCGGCGGTGGATTACCTGTGCCGACGCTATTTCGGCGTACCGGCCTTGAAACCATAACGGAAACCGCTCCCGGCTTCCGCCTGTTCCCTTGAAGAACAGGCGGCAGGCAAACCGGCAAGGAATGAATCTCTCCACGCTCCACGACCTGACGTTTCAACAACTGCAATCCCGTTTGCAGGCGGACGGCGTGCGCCCGGCTCACGCTGCCGTCCTCTTTCGCGCTCTCCATCGCGATCTTCTCTCCACGTTGAAGGACGCCGCGTTTCTGCCTCCGTTGCGGCGCTGGCTCGAGGCACAGCCACAGCCGCTTCTTGAATATCCTGAGGTGTCTTCCGAGACAGCGAGCGCGGACGGCTGGACACGCAAGTTTCTACTGCGTCTGCGCGACAGCCAGGAAATCGAAACGGTGCTCATGGGGTTCCCCGGGCGGTTCACCGCCTGTCTCAGTACGCAGGCAGGCTGCGCCATGGGCTGTGTCTTTTGTGCCACGGGACAAATGGGATTTGTCCGGAATCTGACGGCAGGGGAAATGGTGGCGCAGGCTCTCCATGTCGAGAGATACACGCGGGCGGTACACAGTGAGCGCGTGCGCAATCTCGTCCTTATGGGAATGGGCGAGCCGCTGCAGAACTTCGATGCGGTGATGCAGGCGCTGGAGATCATCGTGGACACCCGCGGCTTGAATACCGGTCCGGCGCGCATTTCCATCAGCACGGTGGGTCACGTTCCCGGCATCCGCCGGCTGGCGGAGCATCCGCGCCGTTTCCACCTCGCCATCAGCCTCCATGCCGCCTCGGATGAGGAACGCAGCGCGCTGCTTCCGGTCAACCGCCGCTGGCCGCTGGCGGAACTGATGGACGCCTGCCGCGAATATACCGCCCGCAAAAAGCAGCGCGTCTTCATCGCGTGGACGCTCATCGCCGGAAAAAATGACTCTCCGGATCACGCGCGCCGGCTGGCGGAACTGTTGAGCGGAATGCATGTGCAGGTGAACCTCATACCGTTGAATGTCACGGACGGTTATGCCGCGCGACCGCCGGATGAGGCAGCCGTGGACGCTTTCCAGCGCATGCTGCAGGACGCCGGGCTTCCGGTCACCGTGCGGCAGCGCCGCGGCATCGATGTCGGTGCCGGCTGCGGCCAACTGCGCAGTGCGCGTCGAACGGCGGCGGTGCCGGCCTGAGATTTTTCCGGCAGATTTCCCGAACTCCCTTATGCTCCCAACGATGCGAAAACTCATCCTCCTTCTTACCATCCCCCTGTTCCTGCTCGATATCGTGACCAAGGAGTACATCGTGCGGCACTTTCCCGACCCTATGAATCTCGCGCCGGACCAGGAGCCGAGAGTGGTTCCGGTCA
>DATAIE010001157.1:0-6634 GCA_036262875.1 Verrucomicrobiales bacterium | reverse complement strand
CGCTGCCCAGCCATCTGAGCCCCGGCCCGGGCAGTCCTCACCGGAGACCGGGCAAACGAGACTGCGGTGGCGCGCCAGATGTGACCGGCGTGCGAAAGCACCGGAATTTTCGTTTGTTGATCCTCCCCGATGCGGGAAAGTTCCTTGGGAGTGCCACACCGGGTAAACAGGAAGGGCAAAGCCAAAGCTAGAACGACTCGCGTGGCGGCTGAGAGGGGAGCGAGGGGACCGGGTTTCGACACAGATTCCGAAGAGTGGTTCATGGGAGGGATGCGAGGCATCTTTGCAGGACGCATGCCTCGAAAAGCACCAGCGGGCTGACGATCCGTTCATTGTGCCCGGTTCACCCGGCGATGCGCACCTCTATTTCTCCCTTTCCCTCCCCGCGGGCGGTACTAAGATGCGCGCCTTTCGCCCTGTCCGGGCATGCTATTTTTCACATGAGCGCAGAAGGCCAGAACTACAAAGACACCGTCAATCTCCCGAAAACCGACTTCCCGATGAAGGCGGACCTGGTGATTCGTGAGCCGCAACGGCTGGAGAAGTGGGAAAAATCCGGATTGTATCACCGCATCCAGGCCCGGCGGAAGGCGGGCAAAGCACCGCGGTTTCTCCTGCATGACGGCCCTCCCTTCGCGAACGGGGACGTCCACATGGGCACGGCGCTGAACAAGGTGATCAAGGATCTCGTGCTGAAGTCCAAAACGATGGCGGGATTCGAAACTCCCTACATTCCGGGATGGGACTGCCATGGCCTGCCGATCGAATTCAAAGTAGTGAAGGCGGACACCGGCCTCAGCGCGCCGGAAGTGCGGACCCGCTGCGAGGAGTTTGCGCGGAAGTGGATCGACGTGCAGCGGGGGTCGTTCCGCCGGCTGGGGGTTTTTGGCGATTGGGAGAATCCCTATCTTACCCTCTCCGCGGGCTACGAGGCGCACATCGTGCGATTCTTCGCGAAGGCGGTGGAAAAGGATCTCGTCTATCGCAGCAAGCGCCCGGTGCAGTGGAGCTACGGCGCCAAGACCGCGCTGGCGGAGGCGGAAGTGGAATACAAGGAAAAGACCTCGCCGGCGATCTTTGTGAAGTTCCCGGCAAAGACCGGTCCGGTGGCGGAAGCAGGGGGATCATTCGTGATCTGGACGACCACGCCATGGACGCTGCCGGCGAATCTCGGGATCATGGTGCGGCCGGAGTATGTCTATGTGCTCGGCGATTTCACCCATGAGGACGGACGGACCGAAAAGCTGGTCATCGTGAAGCCGCTGGTGGAGGCGTTCGGGTCGAAGACCGGATTCAAGCTCACCGGCGAGCCGGTGGAATTGAAGGGCTCGGAACTGGAGGGTTCGCTGGCGCAGCACCCCTTTCTCGAGCGCGACAGCCGGGTGATCTCTGCACCCTATGTGACCGACGACACGGGCACGGGCCAGGTGCACACGGCCCCCGGGCACGGTAAGGAGGACTATCTCGCGGGCAAGGAAGCGGGCCTGGGCCTCATCTCTCCCGTGGATGATGACGGGAAATTCACGGAGGAAGCCGGGCTGCCGGATCTCGTGGGCACTCTCGTCTTCGAGGCCAACGGGCCGATCATCAAACTCCTTGCGGAGAGCGGCCACCTGCTGGGCAAGGAAAGCTACAAGCACGACTATCCTCACTGCTGGCGGAGCAAGACGCCGATCATCTTCCGCAGCGTGGAGCAGTTTTTCCTGAACATTGAGATGATCCGCGCGGAGGCGCTGCGTGAGATCGCCAGCGTTCAATGGCTCCCCCCATGGGGCCGCGCGCGCATCTATGGCACTGCGGAAAGCCGCCCGGACTGGTGCATCAGCCGTCAGCGCACCTGGGGCGTGCCGCTGCCTGTGTTTTATGATAACGGCGTGCCCGTGGTGGACGCGGCCATCGCGAGGAAGGTCGCGGATCTCATTGAGAAACACGGCACGAATCTCTGGTTCGAAAAGACCGACGCGGAACTCACCGCCATGCTCGGCCTGCCCGCGACATGGACGAAGGGACGCGACACGCTGGACGTGTGGATCGACTCCGGCTGCAGCAGCATGGCGGTCACAGAATCCCATCCGGAACTCGGTAATGGCGGCATCGCGGACCTCTATATCGAGGCCACGGACCAACACCGGGGCTGGTTCCAGAGTTCGCTGATGTGCAGTGTCATCTACCGCGGGAAGGCCCCTTACAAGACGGTGATGACGCACGGGTTTGTGACGGACACGAGCGGGAAGAAGGTATCCAAGAGCGATCAGGATACCTCCGCCGCCGGGGCGAAGGATGCGAAGAAACCCGCCGCTCCCGGCAAGCCGATGACGGCGGATCATTACTATAACAAGTACGGAGCCGACCTCGTGCGTCTGTGGGTGGCGAGCGTGGACTGGCAAAACGATGTCCCGTTTTCGCAGGATCTCTTCGAGCAAAACGGGGAGGTCTATCGCCGCTTCCGCAACACGCTGCGGATTTTGCTGGCCAACCTCGGCGATTTCGATGTTTCGAAACACGCCGTCGGCAATGAGGCCCTGACACTTCTGGACCGGTGGATTCTTGAGCGGCTGCACGCGGTCATCGCCGAATGCACGGAGGCCTATGCGGTGTATGATTTCCGGAAGGTTTTCATCACACTCAATCAATTCTGCGCCGTCGATCTCAGCGCACTGCACATCGACATCACGAAGGACCGGTTGTACTGCGATGCCATCGACAGCCCGCGCCGCCGCAGCGCCCAGACGGCCATGCACAGGGTCTTCCACGACCTCTGTCGCCTGCTGGCTCCCATCCTCGCATTCACCGCCGACGAAGCCTGGGAATTCGCCGGCCATACCGATACCGTGCATGAACAGGACTTTCCGCAGCCGGATGCCGCGTTCGCCGGAACCGGTGCCACTCAGGCTATCGCTCAGTTGCAGAGCGTGCGCGATATCGTGCAGCAGGAAGTAGACAAGGCCCGCAAGGAAAAGCTCATTGGCAGCAACCTCGAAGCCGCCGTGGTCATCACGCTGCCCGCCGGAAGCCCCGCCGCCGCGCTTCTGGAAGACCGGGAAACCGCCGGGGAGTTCCTCATCGTCAGCGATCTCACCGTGCGTCCTGGAGATTCTCTCTCCGCCGCCGTAAGCCGCACCTCCTTCCAAAAATGTCAGCGCTGCTGGAGGCACCTCCCTGATGTCGGCAGCCATGCCGCGCACCCCGCCCTCTGCGGAAGGTGCGCCGCGGTGGTGTGACCTTCAATTCGGCGGATGACAGGACGGGGGCTTCGCAGTATGCTTTCCGCATGCTCGCAACTCCCCGCTCCCGGTCCCGGAAGCCGACCGTTTGGCTGGAGAACGGTTACCGGCTGACGACGGCGGAATTTTTGCGCCGGTGGGAAGCGCTGCCGCAGATCAAACGCGCCGAATTGATAGAAGGAATCGTCTATATGCCGCCGCCTCTGCGCGCTGATTCTCATGCGGAGCCCGATGCCCTGATGCATCTCTGGCTCGGATACTATGCCTCTCAGACAGCGGGCGTGAAACTGTATGCGAATCCCACACTCATCCTCGACCGCGAGAATACGCCGCAGCCGGATTCGGTCCTGTGCCGCATTCCGTCAAAGGGAGGCAGGTCCTTCGTGAATAAAGAAGGCTATTTGACCGGCCCGCCCGAGTTGATCTGCGAGGTTTCCTCCAGCAGCGCCGCCCTGGACATGAACGCCAAATTCGCCGTTTACCGGCGCAGCGGCGTTCAGGAATATCTTGTCTGGCTTACGGGCGAAAAGCGGGTCAGCTGGTTTGTTTTGGAGGGCGGGGAGTATGTCCCGCTGATCGAGAGAGCAGGCCTTTTGAAGAGCCGGACATTCGCCGGGCTGGTGCTGGACGTGAAGGCTCTGCTGGCGATGAATGGCGCGCGCGTGCTGGCGGTGCAGCAGCGGATTCTGAAGAAACCGGTGTAGCAAGCACCGCAGGCTGACGGGATACGCCGGATTTGATCACGCCGCTTTTCCCGCCCCGGGTGCGCCGGGGCCCTGCCGCTTTTTGGCGGCGGTAAATTCATATTCGTAGGGGATACGCCGGATGGTGACTTCCGACCGCTCAAGATCATAAAGCGCATAGGCCGCCCGCGGGTCGCGGTCCCGCGGCTGGCCGACACTGCCGGTGTTGATCAGATATTTGCGACCGGATTCAATGCGGATAGGCTCCGCGAGGCTCTCGCGGGCCACGACGCCCTGCGTTTTGACATAGGCCACCGGTGAATGCGTGTGACCGTGAAAACACACCTGGGTGAACTGGCAGGCGAGGCTGCCGATAGCGTCGAAACGGTTGAGCACGTAAGTCCACAGTTTTGGACTGTCGAGAGAGGCATGCACGAGCGTGAAATCCCGCACCTGACGCACCACCGGAAGACCGGCGAGCCATTGTTTATCATCTCTTGTCAGATTTCCACGGGTCCATTCCATCGCCCGGCGCGCGCTCTCGTTCATTCCCACGATGGGCTCACTGCTGACTGCCTCTTCGTCGTGGTTGCCCATGACGACAGGGCAGCCCAGGCCGCGGATAATCCCAACGCATTCGTGAGGATTGGCATTGTAGCCCACGAGGTCGCCGGTGCAGGCGTACTGCGAGACGCCCTGCCGGGAAGCGTCTTCCATCACAGCGGTAAGTGCCTCAAGATTGGCATGAATGTCTCCTAGAATAGCGATTTTCACTGGCAGAGGAGGACCGGTTAAATCCTCACAGGGGAATTCGCATGGCCCCGGGGGCACCTTGCAGAAAACGCTCCGCCGTTAAGGATTTCGTCAATGGGGAAGACTACTTATTGTTTCGATCTCTGAAATTTACAATATTCATGAATAAAAAGGATGAAGGGCGGCGCGGAAGGTGCTTAATTTGAGTGAGTCCCTCAGAAACCGCGGAAAAAAATATGACCCGATCCCACGAATTGCAGAGAAGACTCCAGCGCCATTTTCTTGTATGCTCCACCCTGCCGGGGGCGGCGGTGTTTTTGAATGGTCAGGAAGCGGCTGAAGCGGCGATCACCCTGGTTACCCCCGGGGCTCCCATCTCCATTCCTCAGACCACTGCGGGAACGTATGTGAATTTGCAGACCCAGGCTTTTGGCACTCCCGCCGCGACGCCGGGCTGGGACATCAACCCGTGGGGAAGCGGTGCCTCGCTCAACCTTGCCTGGTTCACCGATACCTCGGTAGGCACCGGGAACACGATCGCCTCGTCCGCCGTCACCGGTGGCCTCGTGCAGTCGGTGCCCCTCAATTCTGATTTTACGACGCTGACGTATGACCCGGCCGGTTATAATCTGCAATCATCCGCGCCGATCCTTGCCGGCGGCACCCATTATATCGCGGTGCAGTTCGAGGACGGTACCGCCGCGATAAACAATGCGTGGATCAAAATCACGACGACGGCTGGAACCGGATTCCCGGCGACCATCGACCAGTGGGCCTACGCTCCGGTGGGTGAAGCCTTCCTCGTCGGTCAAACGGCGGCGGTTCCGGAAGCCTCCGCCCCGGCGCTCGGGCTTCTGGCCCTGGGGGCAGCCGGCATGCGCCGCCGTCGCCGCACCGCGTGAGCCGCCGGGTGCTCGTCGTCGGCTGGGATGCCGCTGACTGGAATGTCATCGACCCCCTGATTGCAAAGGGAGCGCTCCCTGTATTGGTCAACCTCATTCGTGGAGGCAGCACCGGACCGCTGGCGTCTCTGGAGCCGCGGCTTTCGCCTCTCCTCTGGACGAGCATCGCCACCGGCAAGGCTCCCTGGCGGCACGGAGTATTCGGTTTTGTAGAGCCGAAGCCGGACTTGAGCGGCGTGCGTCCGGTGGGGAGCGCCTCACGCCGGTGCAAGGCACTCTGGAATATCGCATCGCAGGCTGGAAAACGGGTCCACTGTGCCGGGTGGTTTGCGAGTCATCCCGCCGAGAGAATCCGGGGCATTTGTGTCAGCGATCAGTTTGCCGTTTCACCGGAGGGATCGGATGCCGGTCACTGGCCCGTCGCCACCGGCAGCGTGCAGCCGGAGTCCCTGGCAGGCACCCTGGCGGAATTCCGCTGGCATCCGTCAGAGAATACGGCGTCCGATTTGCAGCCGTTTCTCCATGAGGCGGCGGGAATCGATCAGGCCGATCCGGTCCAGCAGGAGCGCATCCGGTTTCTTTCGCGCACCCTTGCCCAGTGTGCGTCCGTTCACGGGGCGGCCACGTGGATCATGGAACATGAGCCATGGGACCTGATGATGGTCTACTACGAAGCCATCGACCAGGCGGGCCACGAGTTCATGCCGTTTCATCCGCCGCGCTCCGCCGGGGTGGGTGAAAAAGACTATCATCACTGGCATCCGGCGATCGAGGGCTTTTACCGGGTTCACGACCTCATGCTGGGGCGTCTGCTGGAACTCGCGGGCGGGGATGCGACGGTCATTCTTCTTTCGGATCACGGGTTTGCCAGCGGAGACCGGCGGCCGGGACCGGTGGCCAACGATCCCGCCACGCAGGCGGCGTGGCACCGCCCGCAGGGCATTCTCGCCATTCACGGGCCGGGCATCGCCGCCGGGGAGAGACTCTCGGAAGCCTCTCTGCTGGACATCACTCCCACCGTTCTGCACCTGCTGGGGCTTCCGGCTGGGGAGGATATGGACGGGAAGGTGCT
>DATAIE010001156.1:0-3621 GCA_036262875.1 Verrucomicrobiales bacterium | reverse complement strand
GACGTAATGCGGTGTTGGTGCGGATACAGCCCGGTGAGCAAAGAGGCCAGGCTCGGACAGCAAAGACTGGAGGGCACATAACCGCGACGGAAGGCCAGGCTTTGCGAGGCGAGCTTGTCCAGGTTCGGTGTCTTGATGTGCGGATGCCCCATGAAGCCGTAGTCCGTCCAGGCATGGTCATCTGAAATGATCATCACAATATTGGGCGGCGCCTTTTGCGCGCCCGCGGCCCGGCCTATTACAAACAGAAAAACAAGAAAACGCAGGAGCATGCCATCGTCATCCCGGACCGTCACCCGCCCGCAAGGCTCCACGGAAACGTGATGGCGTAACCGGCGCGTCTCTTAACGCTCCCTCGCTCACTTTTCCGTCAGGGAAATCTCCACCATCAACTCCTCCGACAGCGTCTCCAGGGATGCTGTGAGTGCCGAAAGATCCGCCGCCGGAGGACCGGTGAGGCGGGCCGACGCACTGAAGAGGGGCTCGCCGCTCATGGGCGCACTGGTCACTTCCGAACTGAACTCCTCCACATTCAAACCCGCACGGGCCACCGCGGAGGAGATATGACTCACGATGCCGGGATGATCCAGTCCGGTAATCCTGAGGCTGACTTCGCGCGAAGCCGGCGCGGGCGTTCCGGAGGCGGGCACCGCCGCGACGGCCAACCCGTCGGTGGCCATGGCGGCCAGATCACTGCGCAGCGCGGCATGCGCCCCGGCCGGGACATCCACCCGCACCACTCCTGCAAAATGCCCGCCCAGTTGAATCAGCCGGCTCTCCAGCCAGTTGCCGCCGTGCGCCGCCACCGCAGCGGCGACACGCTCCACCAGTCCAGGACGGTCGAGTCCCGCGATTGTCAATATTAGGTGCTGTTCCATACCCTCATCATGAGCCGCAGGGACAGAGGTGCAAGGAAATGGTCACCGCCGCCGTCCCCTGCCTAACATTTTGTTTTTTCGGGCTTTGACGGTTTACCGTCCGGCTTCAGATACAATTCGAAAACCTGTTTGTGGTCCTCCACGGTTTTATAGAAATCGCCAAGAGCCTTGAGGGCCTCCTCTTTCAAGCCGGCGGGCATGGCCTCGAGATGCGCCTTCAGGGCCGGCTGGGCCGCTTTCAAATGGGCGCGGTCTGCAGCCGCCATCTTTTTGGAAAGAGCCGTCCGCTCCGCGGTGGAAAGCGCCGGCAACTGGAGCAGGCGCTTCGCAATGGCATCGATATTCGTCGTTACTTCCACGAGCGCCGTTTTTGCTTTCGTCAGGGAGTCCGCATCCTTGACCTCCATGATGAGCGCCAGCGGGCGGCGCAGTTGCTCCTGCAGGATTGCGGCGACCGCCGGCACATCCTTCGCGGCGGAAACGGTCGCAGCGAAATCGGCGGGCGGGGGAGCGTCTCCAAAGACGCGGAAGGGCGCAGCAAGGAGGAGCAGCGACAGAAGAAGGCGCAGGGTCATTCGACTCTATATCACTCCTCCGCACCGGATGCCACGCAGAGATTCATAACGGCCAGGACTCCGCCGCCCGCCTCTCCTTGCGCCGCCCCCCGATCTGCGCCACGGATGGGCACCCTCCATGCGGAGGGCAGGTCCGATGGCTGGTGCGCTGAGTCCTGAATACAAGCATGCGGCGCCGCGAAACGATACCGCGGCGGGGGCTGCGCTTTGTCAGGCGGCAGCGGCTTCGAAGAAATGGGCAAAGCGGCTGGAGTCCCTGGAAAAGAAGCCGGGCAAAAAGAAGCGGGTGGCGGGGCTGGAACATGTGAGCACCGCCGCGCAGCCGTTTGCGGCGGGAGTGGTGCTGGGCTCGTTGAGAAGCGCCCGCCGGGTGTGGGTGCTCACCCGGGATTTGCGGGCGCAGGAAACGATGTCTCATGACCTGTCCGCCTGGTGGGGCTCTACGCTGTTCTTCCCCGAGCGGGAGGAACCGCAAATCGCCGATGCCCTGCCCGATGCGGAGTCGCAGGCGGAGCGCCTGGCCATTCTGCGCGGGCTGGCAACGCCGCCGGCAAAGGTGGAGGCCCTGGTGCTGAATGTATCGTCCCTCGGCGAAATGGTGCCAAAACCGCAGGCCCTGGCACAGTCGGTCATTACCGTCAGGCCCGGTGATTCGCTGGAGATGGACCGGCTGGCAGCGCAACTGGAGGAGGCCGGCTACGACCGGATGCCGCAGGCGGCGGATCGCGGGCAGTTTGCCGTGCGCGGCGGGATCTTCGATGTGTATCCATGGCAGGCGGAGTTGCCGCTGCGCTTCGAGTTGTTTGACCGCGAAGTGGAGAGCATCCGCCAGTACGATCCCGACACGCAGGTTTCCGTGGGCCGGGTGACGGAGGGCTCCATCCTGCTTCAATCCGGAGAGGTGGATGTGGAACTGGTGCCGTTGTCAGAGTGCATTGGCACGGCAGATCTGGTCCTCGCGGTGGAACTCGACGAATGCCCGCGCGCAGATGTCTGGATCACCACCGGCACGGTGCCGGACGGCGACGAAGGCGTGGAGAATTTCGACACGGCCTGCCCGGACGAACCAGTGGGCTCATTCGATGCAGGGGATTTCGTCCTGCAGGAAAAGCGGCGCAGCGAATTCGTGGCCCAGCTTTGCCGCTGGCATGCGGACGGGTGGCGCGTGTGCATGTTCTTCAATAACGAGGGGGAAATCGAGCGCTTCAACGAACTCATCCGTCATGAAGCCCTCGACGAAGGTTTTCTCGAAACACGTCTCGGTCAGGTAAACCGGGGATTTTCCGTTCCGGCGGCAAAGCTGGCCGTATTGAGCGATGCCGAGATCTTCGGACGCTACCAGCATTCCCGCGCACGGCGGCTCATCACAGAGCAGCGTCGTTCACGGGCGAGGCGCGCGCCGCTGGACCTCTCGGACATCAAAGAGGGAGACTTCGTCGTGCACCAGGAGTTTGGCATCGGCAAGTACGGAGGACTCATCCGCCGCGCCGAAAGCGGCGGCACCGAAGAGGACGTCGTGGTCATCGACTACGCCGAGCAGGCCCGCCTCTATGTGCCCCTGGCCCAGGCATGGCTCATCTCGAAGTATGTCGGTCTCGGAAAAAAAACGCCGGAGCTCAGCAAACTGGGCGACGGCAAATGGAAGAAGACGAAGGCCCAGACGGAGAAGTCCATTTTCCAGTATGCCGAACGCCTGATTCAGATGCAGGCCAACCGGCAAACCGCCTCCGGCTTCGCTCACCCTCCGGACAACAAATGGCAGGGAGAATTCGAACACTCGTTTCTCTACAAGGAAACCGTCGATCAGTTGAAGGCCATCGACGATGCGAAGCGCGATATGGAAAGCCCGCGCCCGATGGACCGGCTGATCTGCGGCGATGTGGGATTCGGCAAAACGGAGGTGGCCATCCGCGCCGCGTTCAAAGCCGTGATGTCCGGCAAGCAGGTCGCCATTCTGGCTCCCACGACGGTGCTCAGTCAGCAGCACTATCACAATTTCCGCGAACGCATGTCCGACTACCCGGTGCGCGTGGATGTGCTGAACCGCTTCCGTACGGCGGCAGAGTCGCGAAAAGTGCTGGCCTCGCTGGCGGCGGGGGATGTCGATATCATCGTGGGCACCCACCGCCTCATCTCAAAGGACGTCATCTTTAAGGACCTCGGTCTCG
>DATAIE010001155.1:0-4897 GCA_036262875.1 Verrucomicrobiales bacterium | reverse complement strand
CGCTCGCGCCACTGAATTCGGATTCATACGAAGAACACAATTCTCCTCAGCGGGAGCTTCGGGCCACCGTTCAAGGCGCCGCTTCCGGCATCCGCGCCTTTACGTCAGGGCAGCAGAGTCACCTTGAGCCGGGCGTAGCGGACGCCGCTGGCGGCGGTGCAGTCGACGGTTTGGAGGATTGTTCCGCGCGTGGTGTTGGCGGAGGTGACATTGATGCCTGCGCCGTTCGCGGCGGGGGCCCAGGCTTGCAGGGTGGTGGAAAGCTGCAATTCGCCGGTGATGTCAGCGGCGTCGGCACGATGTTCCCAGGTGAAGCGGATGCCGCCGCCGGCGAGGGGGGCGGTTTTCACGGGGTTCTGCGAGGGTCGGCGCGGATTGAGGCGCGTGGCGTATTCGGTGAGGTTGGTCATGCCGTCGCCTTCGGGATTGGCGAGGGGGCCGGTGACGAGCGGGTCGGCGAGTTCGGCGGGAGTGAAGTAATCGCCGAGCCATGCGGCGAAGTTGATCCCGCTAAGCCTGCCGGGATTGCCGCCGGGTTCGGTGGAGGCCCGCCAGTTGTCAGGGTCGTCCTCCAGTGTGCCGCTGAGCGGGGCCAGGAGAACGAGCGAGCGCCCGCCACCATCCGCGGCCTCCGGCCAGTCACCGCGGTCGTTGTAGGTCACGTCGGCGATGACCACGCCGGCGGCGGTTACGATTTTGATCTGCTCGCCGCTGTTGGAGAGCCGGCTGCCATTGGCAAAGGTCCCGGCGGGAGCGAAGCCATAACGAAGCTGAAAAGCGGCGGCATTGGAGGCCAGCACGATGCTGGCACCCGTGGCGAGTTCCTGCACGGTGGTGTCCACGGAGAAATCAAAATCGATGCCCGCGGCGAAACGCAGGCCGGCGAGGGAGATACGCTGATTTGAAATGTTAGTGATTTCGAGAAACTCAAAGTCATCCGCATCGGTAAAGCCGGCGGTGATTTCCTCAGCGGAGGGATCGCCGGGATGATAGTGAATCTCGGTGATGGCGAGGGCAGCCGGGGTGGCGGGCACGGCGGTGGAAAAGACGGCCTCGGTCAATGCAGACCACGCCGCCCCGTCGAAGACACGGGCCTTAAGAGCGAACGGGCCCGGCCCGGCGGGTGGAACCACGGGGCTGGAATACGTGAGCGCCAGGGGACTCACGTTGCCGGTGAGCGGCGTGCGGGGGTCCGTGCCGTCGATGGTGTAGTAGATCGTACCCGCCGGCGCAGTGAGTGTAATGGTGTCCGCCCCGCCCACCACACCGCCAAAGGGAGCGATGTCCACGGGTTCCGTGGACGGATAGAGATTCCGCGCGCGCAACTGATCGAGCAGGATGGCGCCGCGCCCGGTGCAGAAGGTATCCCGCAGCCACGTCACCTCCGGCCGCCAGTGCGTGTCGCGGGTGAGAGCGGTATTTTCCCATGTGAAATAGAGCGTGCCGTCGACGACCCTCAGCGTGTCATAGCAGTCCGATCCCCACCGCGCCGACTCCGCCACCATGGCGGCGTCCAGTTGCTGGCGGAGGCTGTCCACGCGGGCGGAAGCCACTGCGGGGCTCAATGCGCCGCCGTGAAAGAGCAGCCGCTGCGCGCGGTCCGCCACCTTGAGGCGAAACTCCGGATGCGCCACCAGCGCGGCCCACGGCGTGGCGGGAGTGTTCGAGCCGGAGATGCCGGTGAGGTCCAGATTCATTTCGCGCAGGTGCGGGAAGTCCAGACCCGCAGGGACCTGCGGCGCACGATCGTAGAAGTAGAACAGCAGGTGATTCCCCATGCTGATTTCGCCATCCCAGGTGAAGAACTGCCACGGGAGCGGCTGGGCCGAGCGCGAATCCCGCACGGCGTACCAGTTTTTGAAATTGTAGCGCGCCACATTGGCCGTGGTGCCCTGCGTGGAGGAAGGCATGTAAACGGGACCCAGCCAGTCGTGATCGCCGGACCACATGCGAATGAGCAGGTGATCGATGTAGCGGTCCGGACCCAGCAGTGCGGCCACGGACTCATAGACGGCATTGGAATTGACCGGCCCCGCGCAGAGCACCTGGAGTTGATCCCATGCGGTGAGGGTGCCATCGATGGCCTGCGGCAGCCCGCCGCTGGAGTTGGAGTGATGCAGCACATCCCAGGCCGCCTTTTCCCCGCCGCTGTGGGCGGACATCATGTCCGCATTGGGGCGCTCGTGCAGATCGTAGACGCCCCAGTAGAGACCATTGAGGCAAAGGTGCACGTAACGTCCGCGCGGTGAGAGCAGGCCGGAATCCGTCTCTGTCCGGCGCAGGAACTGATCCCGGAGATAGGAAGCGTGAAAGGGCAGATCGTTGGTGTCAGGGTTCCCGCCGCGCACGGGCGCCGTGAAGCTGTCATGCCCTCCGGAGCGGAGCACGAGCTGGTCGAAGGACTCCACCGGCGAGCCGGCAAACAGCGGGTGATGCAGCGGGCCGTCCCCGAGATCGCTGGTGAAATCGAGGCGAAATCCCTTCTTGGCGAGCAGGCGCACGCCCGCGCCGTGGAGTTGCAGCGAGCCCCGCGTGGAGAAGCGGTCTTTGGAATCGAGGGGATTGAAATATTCGATGGAAACGGGGATCTCGACATCCGTGCTCTTGAGGTCGCCCTGAATGCTGCCGTCCCCAAAGAGGTCGGTGGTGTTCGCGGTGACGCAAACGACCGGCAGCGTTTGCGTGAGAGCGGGGATCACCAGCGGGCCGTAGGTGGCGTTGTTTGTCACCTGAGTGCTCATACCATAGTCGCCGAGGCGCTTGAACGAGGAATCGAACTGCCCCCACGTGAGGGGAAAGCCTGCAGGAAAGTCGGGCTGACTTTTCCATGAAGAGGCGAAGATGTAAGTCTGCGTGTCAGTATTGGAGGGCAGAATTCCGGTGAGAAAGGCGCGGGCCCGGAGCACGGTGGTGGTGTTCACCATGACGGGACCGGTGTAGAGCGTGCCGGTGTTCTCCTCCGGCACGGAGCCATCCGTGGTATAACGGATGGAGGCTCCCGGAGTGGTCACGGTGATCTCCACGGGAAAGGCCGTGGTAAAGAAGCCGCGCTCCACATTGAAGTGCGTGTCACTTACATATCCTGGAATGGCAGTCAGTTGATTGTCCACGCCTTTGGTGGGAGTCGTGAAGTAGCCAGGATCGCCACCGCTGAAGCCGGTGCCGTAACTGATGCCGGGAAATTGTTTTGGATAGGGCTGGTAAACCGTGGAGGCCACGCTGGCCGGTGAATAGAGGCCCAAAAACCCGCCGCTGCCCGCGAGCGTGAAATTGGTATGCAGCGGCAGAAGCGGATCGCGCCGGTCCAGGCCGGAGGCGTACACCACGATGAGTTCACCGGAGGCGAGCGTCACCTGAGGAAAGACCCACTTGTCAGGCGTGTCCGCTTCATCGGTGAGAGACCAGCCGGTGAGGTCGACGGATGCAGGGCCCGGATTTTTGATTTCGATCCAGTCCGACGTCAGCCCCTGGTCGTCGAACTCCGGCCCGCGGTTGATGGCGAGGAACTCATTGATGACCGGCACGGCCGCAACTGTCCACGGAGACAAAAGGAAGAGCGCAGCGGCGGAGAACAGGGAGGAGAGTATTTTCATGCGGGTGCGGGGGAAAAGACTCCCTGCACCAGACTATACGAAAAACACGCTGGAAGCCCGCCCGGTTTTTTAATAAAAAGTAATGAAGAATAATGCAGGGAAAACCATGTGGAGTTTGAGCGCGAACGGGAAGGTACTCCCGGCGACAAGTCGCCGCACATAGAAAGCGGTGACAAGTCTCCGAAGTCCACAGCGCTTCGCGCGGAAGAGTGCGCGCCGGTTTTCCGGGCGAAGCCCCTGGACTGCGGGAACTTGTTACCGCTTTCCGCGGCTGGCCGGACTTGTCCGGGGGGAGGTGCTGGTGAGTGGTAAGGGGGATTACCCGGGAACGAAGGAGGCCAATGAAGAGGAGGCCAGATTAAGCTGGAGGATGAACAGGCCTTCCCGGCGACGACTCACCGCACACGGAAAGCGGTGACCAGTTTGCCTTCGGCTGTCTCCACTTCGTTCCGGCTCCTCACTTCACGGCGCTGCGCGCTATTTCTCTCCGGACCGTGAGGGATTGGCGAGCGCCTGGAGCACTCCCTCGATTCCCTGCACGGCCTGAGTGAAGCGCTCATAGTCGAGAGTATCCGGGAGATCGCCGGGCTGATGCGTGTTAGGATTCCGCAGGCTGGCGGTATCCGTGACGAGCACCGCCGGAAAACCCTCCTGGGTGAACGCGGCATCATCGCCCGGCAGGGAAAGCGTGAGGGTATCCGGCAGCACTGCGGCAGCGACGGGCAGGGTGCTGTTCCGTGACATGACGGACTGGAAAGTATCCACGAGCGGCTTGCCGGTGCTGCGACCGAAGACGGCGAGGAAGTTCCCCGTATCCGGCAGCGGAGGCGTGAGGCCCGGCGGACTCTTCTGAGAGTCTTTGGCGGTGGAGTAATAACCCAGCGAACTCAGGCTGAGCATTGCCACCACCTTCTCCCCGCGCAGCTTGCACTCGCGCGCATAGGCAACGCTGCCGGATTCCTCCGGCGGGACGGCGGAGGATTCTCCGTTGGCAAAAAAGACAATGCGCAGTGTGCGCTCCTGCTGCGTGTTGGCAAAGGCCTGGCAAAGCGCGATGCAGGCGGACACGCCCGAAGCATTGGCATCCGCGCCCGGACTGCCCGGAGCGGAATCATAGTGCGCCCCGGCAATGACGATCTCGCCCGCGCGCTCCGGACTGCGGGCGGGAATTTCCACCACCAGATTATAACAATCCACGCCGCCGGCCTTGTAGACCTGCTGCGAGGGCTTGAATCCCATGTTGGAGCCGCCCAGCGTGCTTTGCAGCCCTTTGACCGTGGCCGTGATGCGACCGGGGAGTGCGG
>DATAIE010001154.1:0-3481 GCA_036262875.1 Verrucomicrobiales bacterium | reverse complement strand
CACGTACCCGCTTCGAGCGGTTTGAAGTTCCCGCGGTGATCTCTATTTTTCCGCGGGGCACCTTGAGAACTTCCGCGAGACATTCAATGAGCGCGGCATTGGCCCGCCCGTCGACAGGGGGCGCGGCGAGCCGGATCTTCCAGGTGGTTCCGTCATCCATCATCCCCGCGCAGGCATTGCGACCGGCATTGGGCACCGCCCGTATGGAGAGATTAGCGACCGGCAACATCATGCTAATATTCACCAGCCATCAACGGCTGCGGATGCGTGAGCGACGGACCGGACTTCCTGTGAAGCAACCCGACGAGGATGCCAAGGACAAGCCCGATCGTTCCGCCGATGAGCGACCAGCTGGAGGCACGCGGAAGCCACTGAATCTCCAGTGGATTTACAGCGGGGACGCCCCGTTCCAAAATCTCTGCATAAGGTGGTATGAGAAAAGTCCGGGATGCCTGGGCGGCTTTGGCCTCCTCGAGCCGGATCGTCTCCGCAAACCAGTCACGCCGGGCCACCTCCAGCAGCCTGGGAAGCGTGAGCTCCATGAGCGCCTTGTCACTGTTGTTGTCCGGCTGGATATTCATCGCTTTCATCGCATCCAGCAGCGCCGTCCTCTTCCTGTCGGCGGTATTCGAAACGGCGGTCACCCGGGCGGCACGAATGCTCGCCTGGAAATTGGGTTCGCGGCTCTGTGACTGCCCGTAAAATTCCTCTCTGGCACCCACCACCGCATTCACGAGCGATGCGCATTCGATCGACTTTGGGCCCTTCGCGGAAATCCGGATGAGGGTGGTATCGGGCACAACGCGGATATCCAGCCGCTCTTTGAGTGACTTGACGCACTCATCCTCGCTCAGTTTCCATTCGAAGGCGAGGTTCAGATTCCGTGTGACGCGGCGCAGTTGCTCATGGGAACCCATGGCCGCGGCTTCAGTGTTCAACCATTCCCGGTGCGAAATGCCCGGGGTTTCGCCGGCCGGCCGCAGCGGGCGGGAGAGACAGGAGCTCTCATAGACAGGTTTTTCGGCCGTGTAGATAAAGATGGCGGCAAGTCCTCCAGAAATCAGACCGGCGAGGGTGAGCCACAGAGCGTTCCAGACGGACGAAGCAGTGAACGGCGCATTCATGGTCCGCAGAATAGCGGTCCGCCGCGGAGTCCGCTATTTCTTTTTTCCCTCGATACCGGTCAGGTCGCCAACCCCTGGATTTGCAGTGCCAGCAGGCTGAAGAATCCGGCGACCGGCCAAATCCCAACGAGCACATGCCGCACCCCCGGACGCGTTACCCTTGCAGACAACGCGGCGGCAACCACCAGCGAAAGCACTCCCGTCAGCCAGGCAAACAGGGTAGTATCCAGCATGGTTTCGCCCGCCAGCAACGATACCGGTCCGGACAGGATGACCGGAAGGGCGTTTAACGCGTATGGCCCCCACCCTGTGCAGAGAATCATCGAGATTCCCGTCATCACGATGGCCGGTTGAAGCGTTTTCACGGCGGTGCTCGCTATTCCTTTTTAGCGGCGCGCTGTTCGCGCTCTCTTACATCGAAACGGATTGGCAGGCCGGTATAAGACATTTTCTTTCTTACCGTATTCTCCAGATACCGGGTGTAGGTGGGCGTCATCAATTCGCGGTGATTCACGAAAAGGACCACGCGCGGCGCGCTGATGGGCCGGGGCTTTTCATCGCGCGCCAGAGTGGCGTAGAACAGTTTGAACCGCTTTCCTTTGATATGCGGCGGCGGGGTCTTCGCGATGGCATCCTGGAGCAGCCGGTTGAAGGCACCGGTACCCAGAGCCGAGTCACTGGCCTCGCGCACCTTTTCGATCGCCCCGAAGAGTTTGTTCAGCCGGTCTTTGTTCTTCGCCGAGACCGCCACCAGCGGCGCGTAGTGGAGGAAGAAGAGCTCCCGCCGCACGTGCTCATCCAGCTTGAGGAGCCGCGCCTTCATGTCTCCGTCGGGATGGTAAAGGTCGAATTTGTTCGCCACGATGAGGCACGGCTTGTTGTCCTCCAGAATCGTCCCGGCAATCTTCCGCTCCTGAGCCGTGACGCCCCGGGCGGCATCGATCACCAGCGCCACGATATCCGCCCGGCGGATGCTCTTTTCCGCACGCGCAACGCTAAAGGACTCGACATCGGTATCCACTTTGCCCGACTTCCGGATTCCTGCGGTATCGATGAGCAAAAACGGGTGGCCCCGGTGATTGTAGAAGCTGTCCACACTGTCCCGGGTGGTCCCGGCGATGTTGCTGACCATCGCCCGGTCGTCATCGAGGATCGCATTGAACAGCGAGGACTTTCCCACATTCGGGCGGCCCACGATGGCGACGCGCACGGTTTGCGCATCCGTGTGAGGATCGTAGACGATGGCGTCCGGGTCCGCGGGTGCCTCCGGAGGTCCCACCTCCTTTTCGATGAGCTCGATCAAACCGGAGATCCCCCTTCCGTGCGTGGAACTGAAGGCGCATGTCTTCTTGAATCCAAGGCGCATGAAGTCCGCCACGTTGTTTTCGTGTTTGGCGTCGTCCGCCTTGTTCACGCCCAGGATCACCGGCTTCCCCTGCTTCCGCAGCACCTGGGCGACACTTTGGTCAACGGGGTGAATCCCGTGAAGCGCATCCACCACAAACAAAATCACGTCCGCCGCCGCGATGGCGATCTCCGCCTCCGCCCTCACCATTCCCGCGAAATCATCGTCCAGCGTGGCCCCGATCCCGCCGGTATCCATGAGGCTGATGGGGAAGGACGCATCCTTCATGGGAGCCATGAGCCGGTCCCGGGTCACCCCGGGCATATCGTGGACGATCGCAATGCGATGCCCCGCGAGGCGGTTGAAGAGGGCGGATTTTCCCACATTCGGCCGGCCCACGATGGCGACAATGCGTTGATTTCTACTGAAGCGTTCGGCCATAAAGGTGCGTGTCATCCTGTCCCTTGACCGGTTTATCCCTCCGCGCAAGTGCCGGTCTCCCCGCCGGGGAATGCCCTATCCCGGCGACGAACCCAATTGGATCGTTGACCGCTATCGAAAACACGGCTTCAAACAACGCCCGGAAACAGCCCGCTATGAACGAAAACGTCTATCAGCCTCCATCGGCATCCATTAGTCCGCCTGCTTATTCCGCAGAGGAGGGAGCCATCCCACCCGCCGCGATGGAGCACCTCATCGGAACACAACCGTGGGCGGGCATCACCGGAATCATCGGGCTCATCACTACCATTCTCAGCTTTGGTCCGATGATCTATTTCATGGCGCTTTTGTCGCAACTCCGGAACACAACCCCAGCGCTTCTCATTTTACTGCTCGTTGCCTACCTCATTATCCATGCCCTGATCCGTCTTTGCAGATATGCCTTGGCGATCAGCCGGCTAAGAACGACTCAGTCCGAAGCGAATTTCGGAAAGGCTCTTCACCAGCAGCGTCTATTTTGGCGGTTTGTAGGAGTCCTAACGCTAATTTTCGTTTTGCTTTTCCTCATCGG
>DATAIE010001153.1:0-2624 GCA_036262875.1 Verrucomicrobiales bacterium | reverse complement strand
CGGACAGCAAGGTACCGGAAATCCGCAGGGAAATGCCATCCTTCATCGCCGAAGCCTGGAGTCCCAAAGACCCGGAGGCCGCGCTCACGTGGGCCCTCTCGCTGCCTGAAGACGAAGGCCGTGCGAAGCTGGCTGCCAGGGTGCTGGAATACGCCGGCACCGCCGATCCCGCCCGCGCGATGAGCCTTCTGAGCAAACTCGACAATGCCAGCGCGCAGGGTGATGCCGGCTGGAATGTGGTCTGGCCGTGGGCACTGCGGGCACCGGACAAGGCCTTCGACGAGATGATGAAAAACGGCGGTTCCTGGCCGGACCGCATTGCCTGCGGAATCGGCGATGCCATGGCCCGGCACGATGCGGCGCAGGCAGCGGAGGCCGCTCACAAAATGCCGCCGGGGCCCAAACGGGATGAGTTTGTGCAGGGCATCCTGATTGGCGTTCCCTATACCGACCCGGCCGCAGCAGTGAGTGTGATGGAACTCATTTCGGACAAGGAATTGATGAGCCATGGAGGTCTCAATTCTTTCGTCGAAGCCTGGGCACGAAAAGATGCGGTCGCGGCGGCACAGTGGATCGCCTCGCTGCCGGATGACGGTTCACACAAAAAGGACTTTGCCGCGGGTCACTTCCAGACGGAGGCCGGGCGATCCTGGCAGGAGGTTCTGAAGAAGGGAGGTGCGAAATGAAAGCCCGGGCTCTTCTCCGTTTCCTGCCCGCCTGCGCCGCGGGCCTTTTGTCAGGGTGGCTGGCCTCGCGCTGGATTCCCGGCTCCGCGCAGACGGATTCCACGCGGGTCGTTTCCCTTCCATTCGCAGCCTCCTCTAAAAGTTCCGATGCGGCATGGCGGGCGTTCCTCGCCTCACGCACGGACGCTCCGGATACGGACGGCACCGACCCGCTGGCGCATCTCAACCGCGTGGAGAAAGAACTCATTCGCAGCCCCATGCGGGCTGACATTCTCAAGGAGGACTATCTGCTCTCCCTTTCCGCGCAGGCGATCGTCGATCTTCTGGGAAAAAATCCTGACCTCACGGAAACCGAGCGAAATGCGGCCTTCGCCCGGCTCAGCGAACTCGATCCCGCCATGGCGTTCGATGCTGCGCTGCGTTCGGGGCGGGAGCGCCGGCAGGATTTTCTTCAGAACATCGTGTGCAGGGCCTGGCTGTGCGCCGATGCCGATGCCGCCTTCAAGACCGTGAAGGACATGCCGCCCGGCCTCGAGCGTGCCGGCTGGGCATGGGCGCTGGCGCAATCGTGGGCCACCCTCGCCCCTGCCGCGGCGGCTCAGCATCTCGCGGAACTCGCGGCCCTCGACTCCAGCCGGGGCAAAGCCATGCTGCCGCAGCTGGCCTCCACCATCGTCAGTGAATGGCTCACGCAGGACTTTCCCGCGGCGAAACAATGGGTGGAGAACTTGAAAGACCCCGCACTGCGCGATACGCTGGAGATTACGCTGTTAAAGAAGCAGGCGGAGACCGATCCCGCCGCGGCCGTCGCCGCCGCTTTTCTGCGAAAAAATGTGACCGGCGTGGAGCGGGACGTGATCGAAATGTGGAGCAGTCTTTATCACAAAGACGCCCCGGCGGCGATGGATGCGCTGTCGCATCTGCCGCCCAAACATCCGCTGTGGAATCAGGTCGACAGCATGGCCTTCGGCATCTTTGCGAGCCGCTCCTCTGAACTTGCGGAGAAACTTCCGGACCTCGCCGCCAGAATCCCGCAAGGCCCGCAGCGCGATAAATTCCTCGCCGGTTTCGTCAATGCGGGGGCATCGAATGACGTCCCGTTCGCGCTCAAAGTCCTCCCGCTTATCGGCGAGGGCCGCGAGCGCGAGGGGGCCGTGGGAGGACTGACGGAAATCTGGATGCGTCAGGACCCGGTTAAAACCTCCGAGTGGCTGTCCTCGCTCCCGGCGGGTACCAATTCCAGAAACAACGGCGTCGCCCGTTTTGCCGAAAACCTCGCTCCCGACGATCCGGAACGCGCCGCTCAGTGGGCCTCCACGCTGCCTGACAATTTTTGGCAAAAGGAGAATGTCGTCAAAACAGTGCTGGAAAAATGGCGCGCCAAAGACCCCGCCGCCGCCAATGCCTGGCAGGCAACACTGAAAGCGGGACGCTGAAAATGGCGGGGAGCGGAAGGTCATGGATTTACTCCTCCGGAGCAACGCGTCCAACTGCCTCAGGCGGTGCCGGCGTGAATCCTCACCCGTTCCCTGCCGCCCGGGAAACCGCAGAGCGAAGCAGAGGAGAATGCGGCGACCAAAAGAGCACGAAGAAATGTCCGGCCATGGTTGTGTGCCTGTCCCGGCGGATTGCTTTTGGGCGGTGGCGGATTGCGGACTTCTCTCTTTCTGAAGAGCTGCCCCTCATGAGAGGAGTGACAGGTTTGGGGTTTGGAAACAAGTACGTACAAGGAGTTCACGTACATAAGGATTTCCCGCCCGTAATAAATGTTAGTACGACTTGCATTCCGGTGTTTGGGGGTTATCGTCGGCACCGATCCGTGCTCCGCCGGGAGCGTGTCGACGATAACCACCTAACCGGAAGGTGAATGTAAGGCGTTCACTATCAACGAGTTAAATTTCGCGCAGGAAATCCTAACATTTTGTACGAAAATCGGCA
>DATAIE010001152.1:0-6839 GCA_036262875.1 Verrucomicrobiales bacterium | reverse complement strand
ATCGCGGAGTAGACGCTGTCCGGAAGCGGATCTGTTTTGGAGGAAGCCCAGCGGGCCGCCGCCTGCGGATCACGGTGGGCCCAGCGCCCGGCGATATCATCCGCGCTGTAAGCGTTGTCCGGCGGCATTTCGTTGAGCGCGCGTTCAGGATCGCTGAGAGCCCGGATCAAAAGCAGTGAATGATCCGCGTCCTCTCCCTCCGGCAGCAGACCGGGAACGTCTTCCGCCGCGCCGGGATGGCTGCGGGCCATCAGGGCCATGGCGAGATAACGAAACGACCCGGTGGAATCCCTGCCGCCGTCGTTCAGAAGGACCGGGTGTGCCGCTGCGAACCGCACCGCCCTCTGGGGTTCCTGCAGCAGCCACCGCGTGAGGAGTCCCAGCGTGAGAAGGTCCCTGCGTTCGCCCTGCGGGAGCGGAGAGGTTTCCAATTCCACCAAAAAGCGTTCCGTCGTTTTGAGGTCCGTTGCCAGCAGACCGGGAACGACAGAAAGCATGTCGAGAGCGTTCAACTCGCAGGAGAAATCGCATTCTCCTGCGGCCAGCACCAGTTCCTCCAGAGAGGTGAAAGGGGACGGTCCCCGCTCCCCCGCGTTCCCGCCGCCAGGCTGATTCTGAAAGAATCCGTGTGAGGGAACCGGCGCTGTCAGTGCCGGCGATTTTTCCGAATGGATGGCCAAAGCCCCCGTCGCCGGGAACTTCGGAATCTCCGTTCCCCGGAGCATCCAGCCCGCCGCCAGTGCGACCGGAACTGTGAATCGTTGAAGGAGAAACCGTTGCATGGAGCTTTGAATAAGCTAAAAAATTAGCAATTCAAGGGAAGAGTTCAGCGGCTCCAGAGAGAGGTGTGTTAACTTCCCCAGCCGCCCCCGCCGGGAGTCTCAATCCTCAGTAAATCGCCGGATTGTACCGGCACTTTTGCCGTCCCGGCCAGCTCCGTCTGAACGCCGTCGCGGGTGAGCGATTGTCTTCCACAACTGCCGTTTTTTCCGCCTTTGAGTCCGAAAGGCTCCTGGACGCGGTGTTCGGTCAGCAGGGAAACGGTCAGTGGCTCTAGGAACCGGTAGCTTCTCACGATGCCGTCTCCACCCTTCCATTTGCCGTCTCCGCCCGACCTGCGGCGAATGCTGAACTCCTCGATGCGCACCGGATAGCGCCGCTCGATGATTTCAGGATCAGTGATCGCCGTATTCGTCATATGAGTATGGACGGCGGAGAGTCCGTCGTAGTGCGGCCCCGCTCCCGCGCCCCCGCCGATCGTCTCGTAGTGGCCAAAGGAGGGGCTTCCGAAGATCACATTGTTCATCGTGCCCTGGCTGCCGGCTTCGAGTTCGAGTGCGCGAATCAACGCATCCACGAGCCGCTGACTGGTTTCCACATTTCCGCCGACCACCGCGGGGGAGAGACGCGGGTCCTTGTCAAAGACCGGCTGGAGGATGCCTTCGGGAACGATGATGTCGACCGCGTCGAGCATGCCCTCGTTCAATGGCACAGGTTCACCGGTCCAGAGTCGCAGCACATAGAGCACGGCGCTGCGCACGATGGCCGTGGTCGCATTCCGGTTGCCCGGATGCACCGCCCCGGAGCCTGTGAAGTCGATGGTGAGTCTGCCGTCGCGGTGCAGCAAATGCACAGAAAGCGGCGTGCCGTCATCCAGGAGCTCGGTGGCTGACACGTCGAGTTCGCCCGCTCGCGCGAGGCGGCGGGCAAAGGCATCCCGCGCCTGACAAGTGAGCGCAGCGAGACGCGCGGCCACTTCCTCCTCCCCCGCGGACCCGCAAAGCAAAAGCAGCGCCTGGGCACCGTGGCGCGCCGCCGCGAGTTGAGCGCGCAGGTCAGCGAGGTTGTCACTCAGCGCGCGCGTGGGCCAGGGAATATCGGTTAGCAGTTTTGAAATTTCCTCTTCGCAGGAGAGTCCGGCTCGCACCAGATGCATCGGCGGAATCACCACGCCCTCCTCTGCGAGACACGTGGCACCTGCGGGCATGGACCCGGGAGTGATGCCGCCGATCTCTGCATGGTGAGCGCGGTTGGCGGTCCATCCCAGCAGTTTACCGGATGGGCCGAATACAGGGCAGATCACTGTCACATCCGGCAAATGCGAACCGCCGTAGGCAGGATCATTGGTGACCAGTACATCCCCCGGCTCCGGGGGAATTACTTCCGCCACGCGTCGCACACATTCGCCCAGCGCGCCGAGATGCACGGGAATGTGAGGCGCATTCATCACCAGCCGCCCGCCGGCATCGAGCAGTGCGCAGGAGTAGTCGAGCCGCTCCTTTACGTTTGTGGAAACGGCTGTGCGTTTCAGCATGCCCCCCATGGCGTCCACCATCCCCTGGAACCGGCAGCGGAAGAGTTCCGCCACTGCGGCCGCCGCCACTTCCGGACGTTCTGGCGCGGGACCGCTTCGCGTCAGCCGCCAGGTGCCGCGGCTGCCCTGCACCGCCTGCCAGCCGGGCTCGATGACGAGCGTGCTGAAGGCATCCTGGATCAATGCGGGACCGGCTGTGACCGGCGCGGTGGAAGGAAAAGTCTCGCGGTCCGGTTCGGGGCAGGGAATGGCGGCTACGGCCCGCAGGCTCACCAGTTCGATGGGGCTGCCCGCCGGCAACTCGTAGCCATAGAGCCGCGCATGCTCGGCGCGGTAGGCACCTTCCAGTTCGCGCGGATCGGTGAAGTCGATGGTCAGCGACGTATTCTGCCCGCGCAGCCGCAACTCCGCGATGCGCCGCTGAATCACGCCGCGCGCCGAAGCGAGACGCGCGCGCGCTTCATGCTCCACGGCGGCCATCACCGGCCCTGTCTCCGCTTCCGCGAGCGGCTGCAAAAGTTGACGCACCGCGAATGATTCCACGGGTGCGTGCAGCGCCCCCGAGGCGCTGAGCACTCCCGCATCCCGCGCGACAAAAATCTCCTTTATCCCCAGTTGCTCCGCGATGGCGCAGGCGTGCTGCGGCCCGGCTCCGCCGAAGGCGATGAGCGGATAGGCGGCGGGATCGCAACCGTCCCGCACGGAAATGCGCCGCACTGCCTCCGCCATGCGCCCGATGGCAATATCCAGCAGCCCGCGCAGCAGGGACGCGTCCCCGTCCGGTACCGGCAGCCCGCAGGACGCCATCTTCAATTTCAATTCGGCGAGGCGCTCGCGGGCAGGCGCTGCGTCGAGCGGGAGGCCCGCCCGGGCGGGATCGAGCCGGTTCAGGAGCAGGTTGACATCCGTTAGGGTCAGCGGGCCGCCGCCGCCGTAGCAGGCAGGCCCCGGAGCCGCCCCTGCGCTGCGCGGCCCCACCGTGAGACCCTCACCGGTGACGTCGCAAATGCTGCCGCCGCCCGCGGCAACTGTTTCGATGCGCAGGGAGGGAGCGAGGATCACCGAGCGCCCGTGATGCTGCTCGAATTGATAGAGAAATCCATCCTCCCACCGGGCCACGTCTGTGCTCGTGCCGCCCATATCGAGTGTCAGCGCGCGTTTCAGTCCGCACGATTTAGCGAGAGCGGCACAGCCCCGCACACCGCCCGCGGGGCCGCTGAGCAGGCTGTCCTTGGGATGGAAATTTCCGGGCTCCTCCAGTCCCCCGGAACTGGCCATCAGGTAGAATTTTTTCGCACTGCTCCGCAGCGGAGCGCGCACCTGTTGAACAAACGTTTCCATCACCGGCGCCAGCACGGCATTGACGATCGCCGTCTGCGTGCGCGGCAAAAGCCGGATCACCGGAGCCAGCCTGCTGCTCAGCGAGATACTGGCAAAACCGGCCTCCTGCAATACCCGCTCGACCGCCTGCTCGTGTGCCGGATTCACGTCGCTGTGCATGAGAGCCACCGCCGCACTCCGGCAGCCGGATCCGGCCAGTTGTTGTGCGGCGGCAAGCAGCGTCGTCGTATCCAGCGCCGTGAGTTCCCTTCCCGCGGCATCCATGCGTGCGGAGACTTCGATCACCGCATGATGCAGTGCCGGCTCGCGAAAGTGCCCCAGCGCGAACAGGTCCTCCCGCCGCTGATCACCGATCTCCGGCAGGTCTGCAAAACCCTTTGTAATGAACAGCGCCGTTTTAGCGCCCGTGCCCTCCAGGAGTGCATTGGTGGCAAGGGTCGTTGCGAGACGGTACTCGATGTCCGGGAACTCCCCGTGCAGCGGCGTGCGGGTGAGCAACCGTGCACCGATGACCGGCGCGGTTTCCCCGGTGTGCAGATCGACGGCGGCTCCCGGTGCCCACGCTGCCGGCATCGGTTCCCGGAAGGTCAGGATGCCCTCCTCCGACGAGTGCGATACCTTGAGCGACGCGCCGGCTCCTGTGCAGAGCCAGCCCCGGAAAAATTCCTCCGGCAGCGCATCCTCATGGAGTCGCACGGCGAGAGTTTGTTCCCCCACCCGCTGCTCCACGGCTACGCGCAGCACGCCGCGCGAGAGCACCTTGCACCTCCGCACCCGCCCCATCGGCTCGCGGGCGAGGCAATCCGTAAAGGTGCCTCCGCGGTCCGCAGCGATGAGCCAGGGGTTCATCTCCCGGCGTCCGGATTACTGGAGCGTTTCCAGCCAGCCCATTTCCACGAGGGAGTCGTTGAACACTTCGTTCATCTCCTTCGGATAAATGCGCTTCGCCTGCTCCAGCCATTCGTTGGCGGCCTCTTTGTTATCCTTGGAAAACTCCTTTACCGCGTTGCCATAATAGTACGCCGGGGAGTCGACGCTCCACTGATCGAACGTCGCCAGTTGCACGTCGGCGTCCGCGGTCTTCTTTTGCTGAAGATCGCAGATCATGATTTTGAACTTCATCAGCGGATCGCTCGCGTTTCCGGGCTTGCCCGGGTCCTGGAGCAGTTTCTGAAAGGATTCGCGGGCGGCGTCCCATTTTTTCTCCACAAAGTCCAGTTCCGCCAGGTTGAAGCGGGGGTGAAAGGACTCTCTGGTCATTCCTTTTGCCAGTTCGAGCGCCTTGGCAAAGTGGGGCCGCGCTCCTTTGAAATTTCTCATCTTCGTATAGACCGCCCCCCGCAGGTTTTCGATGTAATGATTGTCGCCCACCGCCGCCTCCAGTTCATTCAGCTTTTCGAGAGACTCCTGAAGCCGCACCCCGCGCAGGTAGTTGGAAATTTCGCCCATTCCCGCCATCATGGTCCGGCGCTGTTCCGGAGTCAGCTTTTCCAGTCCGGGCATTGCCTCCAGGGTCGGATCAACCGGGGCGTTGGGATCACCGGCGTCCGCTTTCTTCGGTTCATCCGGTTTCGCTTTCGCGTCCCCCGCGGCATCGCCCTTCAAATCCGGTTTGTCCTTTCCTCCGGGTGCCTGAGCATAGGATGCGGGGCTGAGGAGGAGAGAAACTCCGGCGCAAAAAAGTGGGAGAGCTTTCATAACAGTGAGGGGGTGTAAGTGGCGGGAAGGAAAGGAATCCATTTTCCGGCGGATGTCAAAAGAGTCCGGAGGGCCGGATTCCCCAGACAAATCAGAGGCGCAGGCTGTTCATTTTCAGGAGATACGGGGCTTTTCCACGAAGAGATCCTCCCAGTTGGCAACCCGGACACTCAAAACGTGAGGCTGGAGGCCCCCTTCGGCAGATCGAAACACGCAATCAACCGGCCCTCCCCCTGCGGGGTCCAGGTTCCCGGTTTCAGGGCCTTGTCAGAGGCCACCTCCTGAAGCGGCTTCCCGGCGAATTGCGGCGGCTTTCCGGCGGAGGAGGGAATCTCCACGGTGAAATCCGGGCAGGCCCATGGGGCTTTGAGCCGGACGACTCCTCCCTCCCGGGTGATGGCGGTCAGTTCCTTCGCCGCCCAGTAGCGTGCCAGGGTGCTGAGTTTCACCCAGATTAGATTGTCAAAGCGGGCGTGCAGCCGCCTCACGACCTCCTGGAGCACCTTGAATCCTTTTTCCTCACCGTTCCAGTAGATGCCCGTCCAGTGCCCCATCATGATCGCCGGCTGCCCGCGTGTGATGACCTGCACCATGCGCCCGCTTTGCAGGTCCGCCGTGATAAAGGCATCCGCTCCCACCGGCTCCACATTGTCCCAGCCACCTGTCCAGTCGCCCGTGCATCCCTGCACATGGACCACGCATTTCGGATCGTCTGTGTCGAGGTCCCGGGCATTCTGGACAAGCGGGGCCACGCTCACAAATCCCTCCGAAATGAGGTCCCGGAAGTAGTGGGGCACCTCCGCTTTGAAGACGCTGCGCACGGACTCAAAGGCCGCCTGAGCCAGTTGCGGACGCGCCTTGTTGGCAAAGCCGCCCGGTGTCGTGAGCCCTTCGCAGGACAGTCCCGCGTTCTTCAGGATCTGAAGCGCGTACGCCATGTAGGCGCCGATTTCATCCGCGCTCCTTCCGGTGGTCCAGTCCCAGTTTTCCATGAACCGGGGAGAGAATTCCTCATACGGGTGACCGGTCTTCAGATCGATAATGCGCGTGTGGGTCACCATCTCCGGATGGATATCCCAGTGCGGCATCATCACCGTCCTGACCACTTCCAGGCTGGCCTCCAGTTCCTTCGGCGACCAGCCCGGCAGCATGCGGTCCACCCGTCCCACACAGGCCGGATAGGGCACGATGCTGTACTTGCCCTTCACTCCGTTCGCCGCCGCCCATTCACCGAATTTCCTGACAAACGCATCGGGGATCTCCGACGGCCAGGATTTCCAGTCGCGCCGGTATTCCTTCCGCTGGCCACTGAAAACATGGTCGAACTGCGGCATCGCGAACTTGTTCAGATTCACCAGACACGTGGAATCGTCCACGATGAAACCTACCGGCACGCGGTTCCTCGGATTGAGCACCGTCACGCCATCACACGGAGCCGGACGCTGCCCTGTCTCTTGAGCCGGGAGTCCGCCGGCCATGATACCCG
>DATAIE010001151.1:0-3560 GCA_036262875.1 Verrucomicrobiales bacterium | reverse complement strand
CCCCAGGCGTCCACCGTGGTCTTGTCGAGCTCGACAAAATTTTCATGGTTGGGCAGACATTCGCCGAATCCGTAAAACGACATGGTCCACGGTCCGGGACAGCGGAGCGTGCGTTTGAAATCCGCTCCGAAGCCGCGCATCTCTGTTCCGCGTTCCCACTTCGGCCGGCTGGCACTGCCCTGAAATCCGTATCCTCGAAGAAACATCGGATGCTTCTGTTTCACGTTGCGGAAGCGCGGAACATAAATTCCATTCGGGCGGTTGCCCAAAGAGATGTGGTCTTCATTCCCTGGAATGCGGCCAGTGGCGCCGCCGCCCATGCAGTGGTCCATCACGTTGTGCCCCAGCTCTCCGCTGGAATTGGCCAGTCCGTTGGGAAATTCCGGAGTGGCGGAGTTGAGCAGGATGCGGGCCGACTCCAGCGCCGAGGCACACAGGAAGACAATGCGGGCGCGAAACTCGATGGTGTCACGCGTCTGGCCGTCGATCACCCGTACTCCAGTGATCTTCCTCGTCTTGGAATCGAACATCAGGCTGTGCACCACGCTGTGCGGACGCACCGTCACTTTGCCGGTAGTCAGCGCCGCGGGCAAAGTCGAGTTCAGGCTGCTGAAGTAAGAGCGGGTAATGCAACCGCGGGCGCACGGCCCGCAGTAGTGGCAGGGTGCGCGACCCTTGTGAGGCTGAGTCAGGATCGCCGTGCGTCCGATGGTCATGAGACGCTCGCCGGGAAAATATTTGGCGATGGCATCCCTGACCACCACTTCCGCGCAATTCAATTCCATGCCCGGCAGAAAATGGCCATCGGGCAACTGCGGAAGTCCCTCGCGCTGGCCGGAGACGCCGACGAAATCTTCCACGTAGTCGTACCAGGGAGCAATTTCCTTGTACCGGATCGGCCAATCCACGCCCAAGCCCTCGCGCTGGTTGGCTTCAAAATCAAGGTCGCTCCAGCGGTACGATTGCCGTCCCCAGATGATCGAGCGGCCGCCTACCTGGCGCCCGCGAATCCACAAGAAGGGTTTGCCCGGGTCGGTTTTGTAAGGATTCTGTTTGTCGCTGACGAAGAACTTGCTGTTCCACTCGTCCATTCCGCTGCAGGTTTCCTGCACCGGCTGGTTTTCCTGTACCCGCCGTCGGTCGCTCATCCCGCGATAGCGCACCTCCCACTCAGGCACATGCTCGGCGTAATCCTTGTCGGGATCGATGGGGCGTCCGGCCTCGAGCACCAGCGTCTCCAGTCCCTTTTCGCCCAGTTCCTTCGCAGCCCATCCTCCGGTGATTCCCGAGCCCACCACGATTGCATCGTATGTCTTGGCTGCCATGCTTACTTCGCCGCCTCCTCTTCCAGAGGGACGCAAGCGGCATGGCGCGACGGAATGATCTCGCCATGAAGCTCCTGCTCAAACCCGATCTGTGAAGTGTAGTAACCAACCAGCGTGAGCTGCTTGATCATGAAAAAGAAATTGCGTTCGGGCGGGCGCCTGCGCCTGCGCCTCGGCTCCGGTTCGGCGCGAGTGGCGGCCAGTTCATCATCCAGCGCCTGGAGAATCTCGGTCTGCGATTTCGCCCCGCAGTCAACGAAATCCTTGCTGAACAACTCCCGGGCCCGCGCGTCCACATCCGTGAGGCCGGTCATGAAGATAGATTTCTCTTCCTCGTCGTACCACTCGGTGAGGATCAGGTCGATGAATTCGTTTACCCGCGCGGCCTTCGCACCGGGAGTGTCGGTTTGCGGGATGATGAGTTCGGAGATGATTGTGACGGTCGCGTCCTGATGGGGATCGAGGCTCTTCAGTACTGGCTGATCGGGAAGCTGCTGGTGCACCGCCCGGAACATCGAAAACGCTTCCTGCGAGAGCAGCGGCAGGGCCGCCGCCGAGGCCAGGAGTCGTAACGCCTCACGTCTTAGCATGCCTGCTCCCGAAAATTGGCGGAAAGGGCAGCTTACGCCGTAGAAGGAAGCGAGGTCAACGCCTTGCCGGGTATAGTGTCATACCACAATAGAAATGTCCCCGCTTTGTCCACAATAGAAGTGGCCCCTGGTTGCAGTTTCACCATGCCGAGGAAAAGATCGGCGTCTTCATGTTTTGATAGCGATTCCTTCTCCACGGATGATCGGCCGTGGGGATGCAGGATTTTGGTTTCGGGGATGGGGGCGCGGGGGAAGGGGCAGAGCCTCTTCCCTCGCTCCTCGCGGTAGAAGCCGCCTTCCATTCGCGGAACACCAGATTGTGATCGCGATAGTGAATCGCCACTTCCCCGGCTTGGTTTTCCCGCACCAGCACCCGACTCTTCGCCGGTACCCTGGGTTGGCTCGGCCGTTCCAGTTGCAGCAGTCGGTTCTGGTAGCGCACCACCCAGTCCTCGCTGACCATGCGTTCTTCCTCCAGCCAGAAGACTTCGTCCAGTTGCCGCGCTGTCGGGCATCGCCGGTGATAATCGGCTGCCGCCGCCGCGGCGTGCGCGTAACGCCGGTTGTGTTCGGCGAGGTAGTGCTGGTCCAGATAGGCATTGGCTTGGTCGTAGTTGGCGATTCCAGCCAGGCGCAGTTTCTTCACCAGCCGATCCTGATGCGTGCCGTGCGCCCGCTCCACTCGCCCTTTGGCTTGCGGCGAACTGGCGGCGATGATCTCGATGCCCAGCTTCGCGCACATGCGCCCAAACTGCGTCACTGCCGGCTCTCCGCGCATGCGCTCCCCAGCATTGGGCGGGCGCACGTACACGTTCTTCCAGTCCGTGTACAGCGCTTGTGGCACCCCGTAACGCTCGATCCAGCGCCGCAACACTGCCACCGCCGCCCAGATCGACTCCTCCGCCGTGAACCAGCCCAGCGCTTTCGTCGTGGCATCGTCGACCATGTGCATCAGGCAGCCCCGCGGCCCGCGTTCCTCCAGCCATAGGTGAAAGCTTCCGTCCATCTGCACCAGTTCGCCAAAATGCGCCTTGGCTTCCCGCCGCTGGCGATACGGTTTCCGCCGCCGCTGCCTTTGCCACAGGCCGGCCTCTTTCAGCCAGCGCCGCAGGGTCTCAGCATGCACGGCAAGTCCGTCATCGCTGGCCAGATGCTCACAAGCCAACGTCGGGCCGAAATCCTCATACCGGGCCTGGACCTGTTTCAGTACTGCAGCTCGAAACTCCGCCGTGTAAGCCCGGTTCGATACCCGCCCACAGTTGCCATGCTGCAGCGCCTTCGCTCCGCCCACCCGGTACCGCGCCCAGATCCGCTTGCTCTGCCGGTAACTCAACCCTAGCATCTCCGCCGCCTCGCACAATCGCAAGCTGCACGCCTTCACCCGCCCCATCACTTCCACTCGGCTCAACTCTTTCTTGCTCAATCCCGTTCTCCCCAATCGCGGTTCCTCCTCGTCGGAGGAACTCTAACGGGGACACTTCTAATGTGCTCTCAAGGGGACACTTTCAATGTGGTTCAACAGACCAAATGAACAACCCACGTGGGGACAGCCGCCCCGGCTGTCCGGCGGAGCGAAGCTCCGCTATTCGTTTGGGTAGAACTTTGTCGAGCTGCGCTCGACCGGACAGCCGAGGGTGGCTGTCCC
>DATAIE010001150.1:0-9987 GCA_036262875.1 Verrucomicrobiales bacterium | reverse complement strand
TTGGAAACGGGACACACCTGGTGGAAGCCCGCTATGCCGACCCTTCCGGAAAAGTCCTCCAGGATCCCCAGGATGTGGCCATCGATGCACGCCTGTGGACTGTGAATGTCTCTGTTCCCTCTTCCGATTCGGACGGCGACGGCCTTCCCGATGCCTGGGAAACGGCTAATTTTGGAAACCTCCTCAATTCCGCTACCGGCGACCCGGATGGCGACGGTGCCACCAATGCCGCCGAATATATCGCGGGCACGCATCCCGCGCAGGGGGCTTCCAGGCTCGAGATTTTATCCGCAGTCCTGCAGGCGGGAAATACTGTCAAACTGAGGTGGAGTTCCGTGCCTGGGAAGTACTATTGGGTTCAAACTGCCACCAATCCCGCCACAGGCCCTTGGATCGACGCCATCCAGACCCCGGCTGCGGCGGCCCCGGCGACCTTCACCGAAGGGCAGGTCAACGTTCCACCCGGAGCGGCGGCCTTCTTTATCCGGGTCCGGGCTGGTTCGCCCCCCTGAGAGAGCGGGCGCATTCTTCCCGAGCCGGGACTTTTTTGAAAAAAGCCTCAGGGAGTCTCCTATTCAGCATGGCATTTGCAAAAATTGCTTTCTTTCGCAATTTTTATAGTATTTTATGACAAATGAACGTTTTGGAAGCCACTCTAACCACCGTCCCCTTTACTCCGGTTAATCCTCTTCTCACGAAGGGTGCCCCGATTGAGCGCCGGGGCGACCTGACGCCGGAGGAGTTTATGGAGGAGTACGCGATGAAAAATAAGCCGGTCATTCTCACCGGGGTGCTGGACCACTGGCGTGCCGTCGGAAAATGGACTCCAGAGTTTTTTTTGCACGAATACCCTGAGTCGATGCTGAAGTTCAAATATGGCGGCCTGGAGATGAAGATGAAGGATTTCATTCCACTCGTCATGGAATCATCGCCCGAGCGCCCGGCACCCTACTGGACGAATAACGTGGTGGAGGACTACTTTCCGAAACTGATGCGTGATATCTCTCCGCTGCCGGAACACACGCGTCCGAACTGGGCGGAGCGGTCGTTTTGGCACAAGGGAATGGGAGCGGGCCTGAATCGAGGGTCGAAAGTGGAAATCTACATTGGCGGACCTGGCGGGGCGTTTCCCGTGCTGCACTGGGACGGCATGTCCACCCACGCTTTTCTCATGCAGTTGCACGGCCTCAAGCAATACTGGGTATGGCCTCCGGAGGATCAGCCTCTCATGTATCCCAAGGACGGGCCGGAGTGGAATTTGTCCCCCATTCGCGATGTGGAGAATCCCGACCTCAGGAAGTATCCGCTTTTTGCCAAGGCCCGCTGCACCACCTTTGTCCTCGAGCCCGGCGAAATGCTCTTCGTTCCCAGCCGCTGGTGGCACACCGCCAGGATGCTGACGGAATCGGTCACCCTGAGCATCAACACGCTCAACAAGTCCAACTGGGGCAATTTCAAGGAAGACATGACCCGCCGGGCATCCGGGCCGGGGAAACTGGTGAAGAAGGCCTATCTGGCCCTCGAGCGGATGCGGTTTGGAATGGCGAAATAATCCCCGTCAGCTTTGCAGCGCCGCGTGCAGCGAGGTCAATTCCTCGTCGATGTGCCGCTCGGCGGGATTTTGCAGAGTGCCTGCGATTTGCAGACGAAGGGCATCGCGGAACCGGCGGCGGAGGCGGCTGATGGCCTGCCGTACGGCCTCCACCGAGAGGCCGAGTTGATCTGCGGCCAGGCCGGTGCGGGCGTTTGCGGTGGATTCGGGATCCAAAAAGGGAGCGAGGATTTCGAAAGCAGGGCCGTTCCCTTTTGCCGCCTCGGATTTGCGCAGTGAGTCCAGCGCACTTCGGAGAATGTGCCTCGCCCAACTGCGTTCGAACAGTCGCTCCGGCGTGTCGAGGTCCGCCGGTTCATGGCGGTAGAGTTCCTCGGCTCCCAGCAGGTCGAGAGAGACGAACTCGTGGCGTCCGCCCCGCTTTTGGGCGCGCCGGCGGTCCACGGCGTCTCCGATGTGGCGCTGGAAAACCGTCAGGAGAAAAGTGCGGAGCCTGCCCAGTTCGCGGCTGGCACGAGCGAGCACGTTGTTTTCGAGAAGATAACTGAAGAACTCCTGGGTGAGATCCTCCGCATCCGGCTGAGTGTGCCCCAGCCGCCGGGCAAACGCGTAGAGCGGATACCAGTAGTCCTGACAAATGCCCGCCAGTGCCTCGCGGCGTGCCCGGTCATCCTCCGCCTGGCATACCTGCACCACCGCCGTCCACCGGGTGACTGGAAACTGGGACTGGGCGTGCGGGGCATCCATGAAGGTCTGAAAGCGAAGCCTGCGCGTTTCCGCAGTCAACAGGTATCACTCCCGCCTGGAATTTGGCGCGAATCGTGCCTTCTGTGCCGGCGATGACAGTGGATTCCATGACGCCTCAGGAAAACGCGGAGAGTCTGGAGCCCGGTGCCGGACTCATGGCGCTGGGATACCGGCGGGGAGCGTGCGATCCTGGCGACGGACCGGATGATTCCGGTGGGGAATGGGATACCATCGGACAGTATGAACTGATCGAGCCGCTGGGAGAGGGCGGCTTTGGCATGGTCTGGCGCGCTGGCCAGCGTGATCCCATCCGGCGGGAAGTGGCGCTCAAAGTCATCAAGTCCGGACTGGACAGCCGTGAAGTGATTTGCCGGTTTGAAGCGGAGCGCCGGGCGCTAGCCCTGATGGACCATCCGAATATCGCCACGGTGTTTGATGCCGGCACGACGGCGGACGGACGCCCGTTTTTTGTGATGGAGTTGGTGCAGGGTCCTCCGCTGACAGAATACTGCGATGCCCGTCAACTCACCCTGAGGGAACGAATCGCGCTGTTTATTCCTGTCTGTCAGGCCGTGCAGCACGCGCATCAAAAGGCGGTCATCCACCGCGATCTCAAGCCATCGAATATCCTCGTGGCCGAAATCGACGGAAGGCCTGTGCCGAAGATCATCGACTTCGGGATCGCAAAGGCTCTCGATCCTTCGGCGGATCCTAACGCCGGGAGTTTTGGCAGAACACAGGCCGGCATGGTGGTCGGCACCCCGCAGTACATGAGCCCGGAGCAGGCCGGGTGCGGGCTGGACGTGGACACGCGCAGCGACGTGTATTCTCTTGGCGTCATCCTGTGCGAACTGCTGACCGGTCGTACGCCACTGTCTCCGGGCGGCTGGGACTTTGCCGGGGCGCTGCGATTGATCTGTGAGTCGGCGGCGCTGAAACCGAGTGCGCTCATTCAGCCGGTCACTGATGCGGTGCTGCATTCCGCCGCGCAGCGGCAGATCCCTGTGAGCCGGTTCGGGCGCATTCTGCGTGGGGATCTCGACTGGATCACGCTGAAGGCGCTGGAGAAGGACCGGTGCCGGCGATACGAAACAGCGCTCGCGCTGGCGACCGATTTGCAGCGGTATCTCGCGGGAAAGACGGTCAGCGCCGTAGCACCGACATGGCGTTATCAGGCGGGAAAGTTTGTCCGGCGCCACCGCGGCCCGCTCATCGCGGCGTGCCTTGCCGTGACGGCCCTGCTGACCGGTGCCGGTGTCGGTCTATGGCAGGCCGGGCGGGCGGAGGAGAGCCGCGTCAATGCAAAGTCCAACTACGAACGGGCCCGGAAAGCAGTGGAGGTGTTTTTGAATGTGATCAACGATCATCCCCGCCTCGCGCAGGAGGATTTCCGCGATTTGAAACTAACCTTTCTGAAGAATGCGCTCGCCCTCTACAAGGACATGACCCCGGTCGAGGGGGACGATCCGGATTTGCAGTCCAACCGCGCATGGGCGCTGGGAAGAATCGGCAATATCTGTCAGCAAATGGGCGACTATGCGCAGGCGGAGCCGGCCTACCGTGCGACGCTGGAGATCGAGACCGTTCTTGTCAGGAAATTTCCTGACAAGGCAGCTTACCGTCAGGCGCTGGCGATGCGGTACAATAATCTCTCCGTGGTGCAGTATGCGCTTCACCGGAACGGGGAGAGTCTGGCGAACCAGGAAAAGGCCCTCTCTCTCCTGGAGACCCTTTTCGCACAGGAGCCCAACCACCCGGAATATGCCCGCCAGATGGGTGCCATTCTGTTGAACCGGGGGACGCTGCTCAGGGATGCGGAGCAGCCGGCGGAGGCGGAAGCCTGCTTCCAGCGTGCCGCCGGTCTGAACAGGGAAATGATGATGCGAAATCCTCAGGACGCCCTCTACCGGAAAGAGTTCGCCGCATGCCGGCTGACACTCGGCAATCTGTTCGAGGCCGCGGGCCGGAAAGAGGAGGCCCTCAAATCCTGGCGCGAAGCCCGGGAGAACTTCGCCCAGGTCGCGAAGGCGGATCCCTCCAATCACGAGGTGCGATCCTCGCTGGTCGCGTGCCTGCTCTGTGAGGGAAGGGGGGCCTTTGGCACGGGAGACAACAAGGGAGGGGATGAATTCCTGCGCCAGGCGCGTGAGGGAGCGCAGCAGATTGTGGATGAATATCCCGCCTATCCGGAATACCGTGAGAGGCTGGTAAATACTCTCAGGACCATCGCCGACGCGCTTTCTCAGCGTGGCCGTGATGACGAGGCTGAAGCAGTGCAGCAGGACATACGGGTTGAACAGCAGCGAATGATAACCGCTTTCCCCCGCTCCAAAAAGTATCCGCCCATGCTCGCGGCCACTCTTTCAAAGCTGGGCGACTGCGCAGCGAAACGGCGGGAATTTCCTGAAGCAAAGAAGCTCTACGAGCAGGCCCTCGCCGTCCATCGTCTCGATACCCATAACGCCGTGCTGTGCGAAATCGCGCTGAGCATGCGTGACCATGCCACTGCGGTGCAGCAGGCTGCGGCATCCACGGAACTTTCCAAATCCAACTGGCAGAAGCGGGAGTGGGCGGCGCAGAGGATGATGCGCGCTGCGGCCCTGGTGAAGGACGATGCGAATTTGAACGCGGAGGAAAAAGAGAAGGCAATCGAGAGCTATGTCCGTCAGGCCGTCAGTATGCTCGCTGAGGCCGTCGAGCTGGGTTACTGTGCCCTGTCAGAGTTCTATGTTCCGGCTCAGGGGATCGATCTCAAAGAGCGTGCAGACTTCCGGGCAGTGTCTCAAAAGGCGCAGCTTCCTGCCGGCATGGCCTCAAGGTGCCTTTTTGACTATCCCCGCGACGATGATCCCGGCGTGCGGAAGTGGGTGCGCGAAGGATTTACCTGGAGGGAAACCCAGCCGTCAGGGAAGATAAATGAGTATGCCATCGCCGGCCCGCTTACCGTGGAGGGAGTCCGGGGTATCGAGGTGCGAGCCGCGGGCGGCGGAAGACGTACCCTTTTTGTTCCAAACGCGGATTCCGCTCCTCCTTTAAAACTCCGAATGAAGGTGGCGGGCGGAAATTGGCGCGTCCTGGGGGAACTGACGGACATAAAATAACCCGCCGGGATTTTTTTGTCACGCTGTCACGCTAAATTCCCAAGGAAGTCAGTAAACCATCCACCGTACATCACATGAGCACGTTCACCACCCGCGACGGAACAGAGATTTATTACAAAGACTGGGGCACAGGACCCGTCATTACCTTCAGCCACGGCTGGCCGCTGAGTTCGGATGCCTGGGAGGCGCAGATGTTTTTTCTCGCGTCCCGCGGCTATCGCTGCATCGCCCACGACCGCCGCGGGCATGGCCGGTCCAGCCAGCCGTGGAACGGCAACGAAATGGATACCTATGCCGATGACCTCGCTGAACTGTTCGAAGCGCTCGATCTCAAGGACGCGGTAATGATCGGTCACTCGACGGGCGGAGGCGAGGTGGCGCGTTACATCGGCCGCCACGGCACCAAACGAGTTTCCAAAGCGGTGCTCATGGGAGCGGTGCCGCCCATCATGCTCAAGACGGCGGCCAATCCAGGAGGTTTGCCCATGGAGGTCTTCGACGGCTTCCGTGCCGCCTACCTCGCGGACCGGTCGCAGTTCTTTCTCGATGTGGCGAGCGGTCCGTTCTTCGGCTTCAACCGGCCGGGTGCCAAGGTTTCCCAGGGCCTGATTCAGTCGTGGTGGATGCAGGGTATGATGTCCGGTCACAAAAACGCCTACGATTGTATCAAGGCATTTTCGGAGACCGACTTCACAGAGGATCTGAAGAAATTCGATGTGCCTGCGCTCATCATTCACGGCGACGACGACCAGATCGTCCCCATCGGAGCATCGGCCATGTTGTCTTCCAAACTGGTGAAGAACTGCGTTTTGAAAATCTATCCGGGAGGCACTCACAGCCTGGGAGACACCAGCAAAGAGCAGCTCAACGCCGATCTCCTGGAGTTCGTCCAGTCCTGACGCTGATCTCAACGAATTCTGCATTTCATGAGCACGAAAACCCAAAAACTTTCCGGCGCGGTCGCGCTCGTGACGGGAGGCTCGCGCGGCATCGGGGCTGCGATTGCCAAGCGCCTCGCCACTGACGGCGCCTCCGTTGCGATCACTTACAGCAGTGCTCCGCAAAGAGCGGATGAAGTAGTGCGTGCCATTGAATCCGGCGGCGGACGCGCGGTGGCGTTCCGGGCAGACAGCTCGGATGCCGGAGCGGTGAAAACCGCGGTCAGTGAAACTGTGCGCGTCTTTGGCGGGCTCGATATTCTCGTGAACAATGCCGGCATCGCGACTATTGCGCCGCTGGATCAGTTTTCGCTGGAGGACTTCGACCGGCTGGTGGCGGTGAACATCCGGGCTGTCTTTGTTGGGTCGCAGGAGGCTTCGCGCCACATGAAGGAGGGCGGGCGCATCATCACCATCGGCAGTGTCAATGCGGACCGTATGCCCTTTGCGGGAGGCAGTGTCTACGCCATGTCCAAGGCTGCGGTGGCGGGCCTCACGCGCGGAATGGCGAGGGATCTCGGCCCGCGCGGCATCACGGTCAACGCAGTGCAGCCGGGACCGGTGGATACGGATATGAATCCGGCAAGCGGTCCGTTTTCTGAAAGTCTGAAAGCACTCATGGCACTCCCGCGCTACGGCCACCCGGACGAAATTGCCGGCATGGTTTCCTACCTCGCCGGACCGGAGGCCGGATTCATCACCGGCGCCTGTCTCACCATCGACGGCGGATTTGCCGCGTAGCGATCCGGACAGGACTGCGAAGTGGATGCCTCCCTCTCAGGCGACGAAGCCGAAGGGGAGGAGAGGCGGAGCTGTTCCCCGGGGAGGGAGTATGGCCGGTTTCATCCGTTCACATCATCAATCCAAAAAACAAATAATATGTTAGGTCTGACATCATTAGGCATCGTTCATACCGCCATCAGTCTGGTCGCGGTGGCGGCAGGTCTGGTTTCCCTCGTTCGTGACCGGGAAATTTCCACGGTGAACGGGCGGGGAAAGCTCTATGTCCTCGCAACGGTCATCACGTGTCTTACCGGATTCGGGATTTTTCAGCACGGCGGGTTCGGGAAACCGCATGTCCTCGGAATCATCACGCTCCTTGTGCTCGGCGTGGCCGGTGCGGCGGAGAAGACGCGGTATTTTGGAAGATTCTCACGGTATGTCGCCGCCGTCAGTTATTCAGCGACGTTCTTCTTCCATATGATACCGGCGATGACGGAGACGACGACGAGATTGCCCGTCGGCGCGCCGTTGGTGGCTGACCGGGACGGACCGGAACTGGAGGCTGCCGCTGGAGTCTTGTTCCTTCTGTTCCTCACGGGCGCTGCCCTGCAAATCCGGATGTTGAAGAAAAGCACGGAGACACCGGGCGCAGAGCCGGAGCCCTTGTCCCGCCGAAGCGACATTTACGCGAATCTGACGAAGCCAAGACAATAGCATCACTGGCCGCGTGCCGTGGCACCGGCTCAGCCGATGCAACTCTTGATATACTTGAAGCCGTCGCGGTACACCTCCTCCTCCGTCTTGAAGAAGGGACGCCAGACGCGGGTGGCGGCGGCGAGATCCGGCAGGGCGCTGCCGAAGGCCTCCACGGTGAGGTAGCCTTTGTATTTTTTCTTCTTTGCCAGTTCGATGACCGGCTTGATGAGATTGGCCGCGTTGTGGGTCTTGCCGGGAACGCCGCGGTCGTTGGCGGAAATGTGGATGTGGGCGACCACATCGAAATTCTTTTTGAGCGCGCCGAGCGGGTCGCGTTCCTCGATGTTGGAATGGAAGGTGTCGAACATCGTTTTGAAGTTCGGGTGATTCACCAGTTTCACATAGGCGGCGGCCTGTTCCATGGTGTTGAGGAAGTAGCTCTCGAACCGGTTCAGCGGCTCGATGCCGAGAGCGATGCCGGCTTTTTGGGCAAAATCAGCGAGGGGCCGGTGCACGTCGGCGGCGCGTTTCATTTCGTCCTGGGTCGGTCCCTTGCCGGAGAAAACACCGAGCACCTGATAGTAGGGGCCGCAGAGGAGTTTGATCCCTGCGCTGTGTCCACACTCGATGACCCGTTTCAGGTGATCGAGGCCGCCCTTCCGGTTCTTTGCCGCCGGGCTGATGGGGTTGTGTGCTTCATCCGGCGATACGGTTACCGCCGTGGCTTCCAGGCCGTTGTCCGCGAGCGCCTTGCCGGTTTGTTTGAAATGATCCGGATGGGTCGTGTCGAAAATCGGAATCTCCACGCCGTCGTATCCTGTCTTTTTCAGTTTGGTCAGGATGGGGAATTGTGATTCCACGAAGTGCGTGGTCCAGAGGAGAAGGTTGAAACCGATTTTCATAGCGGGCGCGAGTGTGAAATCGTCCCGCCGCGCTGGCAAGGGAAATACCACCCCTATCGGCGATGACGACCGCGGAAACGTTTTGGCTTGCCGCTGGGAGAGAGGTGATGAGCATGGAAAGATGACGAGAGGAATCGACGATCAAACACAACGCGGAGTGACACGGCGGAAATTCGGCGCGCTTGGCCTGGGGGGAGTTCTCGCCTGGATGGGGCGGGGGATTGCGGAGGAACTGCCGCCGGTGAGCGGAAGGGCACCTTTGGACGCGCCCCACTTTCCGGGCCGGTTTCACGCGTTCGTTTGGAGGAACTGGCAACTGGTGGATACCGCCCGGATGGCGGCGGCCACAGAGGCGACGCCGGAGCAAATCCTCAGCACGGGCAGGGCGATGGGACTGGACGCGCCTCCCGCCATTACCGCCGCGGTGCGGGCCCGCTCGGCCATCACGGTGATCCGGCGAAACTGGCATTTGCTGCCGTACAGCCAGTTGCTGGTCCTGCTGGGATGGACGGCGGAGAAGCTGGCATTCACCCTGCGTGAGGATGATTTTCTTTATATCAAACTCGGGTCGCTGAAGCCGCAATGTGAGCCGGTTAGATGGACGGAGCCTAACGAAGCGGTCCGGAAGAGGGAGGCGGCGATCGCTGCGATCGTGCGGGAAGAATTCCCGGCGGGCAATCTCTGCGGTGCGGATCCCCTGTTCGCTTTCGTTGAACGGCTGTCGGCACCCGTGGAGACACTGCCGCGAAAGGCTGGTGGTCTGCGGTTCTGTTCATCTTATTTCACCCTCTATGGTGATCCGCTGATGGAACCGGAACTCGATCCATACCCGGACGGATACCTGGCGAGGCTCGCGGCTTCCGGAGTGAACGGTGTCTGGCTCCAGGGTGTGCTGACAAAACTGGCGGCGACTCCCTGGGGTGCCGATCCCGATGCTCCCCGCCGCCGTGAGAACCTCCGGAAACTGACGGAGCGTGCGCAGCGCCGGGGCATCCAGGTGTTTCTTTATTTGAATGAACCGCGTGCGCTGCCGGTGACTGCTTTCAAAGACAAAGCAGAGTGGCGCGGCGTGACGGAGGGTGAACACGCAACGCTTTGCACCAGCGTGGAAGCGGTGCGCCGCGGGCTGCAGGACGCCGTGGCGGAGATTTGCCGTGACGTGCCGGCCCTGGGCGGATTCTTCACCATCACCGCTTCTGAAAACCTGACAAATTGCTGTTCGCATGGCCAGAGGGCTCAGTGTCCGCGGTGCAGCAAGCGGGGCGAGGCAGAGGTGATCGCGGAGGTGAACGCGTGCTTTCACAACGGGATCAAAGCCGCGAATGGCA
>DATAIE010001149.1:0-5324 GCA_036262875.1 Verrucomicrobiales bacterium | reverse complement strand
TCTTCAATCTCATTGAAAACGCGCTCAAGGAAAATCAGCCGGGCAGCCTGGTGATCGGCGTCAAATTCACCCGGGAGAATGACGAGTCTGTCATCACCATTCGCGACAATGGCGTGGGTATTCCGCGGGCTGATTTGCCGTTTATCTTCAAGCGCTTCTACCGCGTCGCCAAACACCACAGTCAGAAGATCAAAGGCACCGGACTGGGATTGTCCATCGTGCGCCGTGCCGTCGAAGCTCACCAGGGGACCATCACCGTGGACAGTACGCTCGGGCTCGAAACGATTTTCACGATTCGCCTTCCGGATGTGCCCTCGGTGCCTGACCCCGCTGAACTTGCTGCGACGAGGAGCGTTGCCGCCGTTTCCGAAATCTGACAGGAAAATTCACCGGTTTTGCGTGAGGATGCGGTGACAATGAGTGTTTGCAAGACGCACGATGGAGTGTTTATGTTGACGTTCGATGAAGCTGCGGTTCCCCTCCAATTTCGGTCATCTGGTGATGTTCGCCTGCGCGGGTGCCGCGGCCCCTGTGGTCACTGCGGGGGAAACATCGGGATTGCCGGCGGAGTTTGGGTCGCTCCTGCGCACGGGTTCGGCGCGGCTGCCGGAGATTTCCATTAAGTACGACGAAGCGGAGCGAAGTGGAGATTTCCGGAAGGGAATGAACGCGCTGGCCATTATTGCCAACGAGTCGAAGGCCACCGGAGACCGCCCGGCCTGGCTGGAGGCGGAATTGGCCTGGCTGAAACTGGCAGCCCGCGAGGGAGAGGATGTGGATATCGACGACGCCCTTGAAGAATTGATCACCCGGGCGCGGGACTGGGAGTTGGGCCGGCAGGAAGCCGCAGTTTATACCTTTTGGGCTGAGCACCTCGAAAATCAGGATGAATGGCTGATGGCCCTCCGTGCGCTGGATGGTGCCGCGCAAGCCTCCCTCGGGGAGGGGCTCGTGAATCAGGCACTGGAGACCATGCTGAAAATGTCCCGCCTTTGCCGGGATAACGGGCATCCATGGCGCCTCCAGCAGGTATGGGTTCGCATCAATCAGGTGGAACAGGAACTGGCCGCTTCCATCAATGAGGATTCCCGCAAACCGCTGGAGGACGAGCGGGCACTTGTCCTGCCGCTGCTTGAGCAGTTGGCTCCGGCAGTACCGGCGGGGGCCAGTGTGGACATCCAGCCCACCCAGGCGGCGGTTAAAGTTTCTTCATCCCACGGAGAAGTGGGCCGGGCCCGGTTTTTCGTTACCAATGAAACGGTCCACACCGTCAAAGGAACTCTCGAAATAGCGGCCAAAACCGGTGCCGTGAAAACATGGGAAACCGGACGCTCGGGCCACTGGCTCACGCTGGGCCCCGCCGGCGCAGCCCCGGCGGACGCCAAAACCGGTGTTTCCGCCCCGTCCAAAAAATCTCTCTCTCTTCGCCCGGGCGAGCGCGTCAGCGTCTATGTGGAACGCGAGCAGCCTGCCGCCCAGGACCAGGATACGGTAAACCTGACGTGGTCGGCCCCCGGCGGTGAGGCCATTGCCAAAAGTGAATTCGCTTTCGCCCCAAAACTGCCGCAAAGCTCAGTGGTCAATTCCGGCAGCTTTACCGTGAGGCCGGGATGGGCCGTGCCGCTTTATCAGGAGATCAATTTCCGCGGCCAGGGCCTGAAGGTGGAGGACCTCCAGTTTCAATCCAGTGTGCCCTGCCGGCTTGAGATTTTCGATGTGGACGGCGGACGCCATCCCTCCGTCGATGCCGGCAGTCTTCTTGCCGTGGATGCAGAAGGTGATGGCTATTTCACCGGCAGTGAAGACCGCGTGGTCATCGACAATAACGAAAATGGGAATCCGGATGTCGTCATTGGGGACCGCAGCCGCAGCCTCGAAATTTATGCATGGCCCCTCGTCCCGCTGAAGGACGATACAGAGATTACCGTGTCCACACGGCTCCTTCGCACCGGGCAGGCGGGTAACTGGCGCACGGACGCGGAGAATGTCCTCGGAGCGCCCAAAAAAGCCAACTTTGCCAAACCGTCAGCTACAACCACTCCGGTAAAAGGGTCGAAATAACAGAATTTGTAATTATTTATGGAAATTATAGTCAATGGGACTATGCTTTCCGCATGACCAGCTTTGCATCGTGGCCTGAAAGCCAACTACTCCCTTCGGTTCCCCGTCGTCCCGTTGGCCGGCCTCTTCCCTATCCGCTGCCGAAACGCCTCCTTCCTGAATCCCGGGGGCAGGATGTTTCCCGGCTGCGCGCCTCCCTTCGGCGGCCGCCCGTGCCGCAGCCTTCCCTTTCTTAACGGGAAACCGGCTTTTCAGTCTTCGGGGCCGGTGCGTCTTTGGGACTTCCGGCCGGACCGATGTACTTTTTGGCGATCACTACGTTGTCGAAATACACCACGTTCACCGGGTTTTTGGTCCAACTGTCGGTGATGTAGCTCTCCACCGTCAGCGCGTTCGCTTTCAGTCCGTCCGTCTTTCGCCAGTTGATCCCCTTCCAGTGTCCCTGGAGGGATCCGTCGATCCAGAACGCCTGCTCACCGTCCGGCTTGCCGGGAGTATTGTGTTTGAGCATGAATTCCGCGCAGATCCACCGGTCGCGCTGAATGGCGGGAGCCTCAGGCACGGGGAACGAATTGCCCCAGTATTTGCCGTCTTTGGAGACCTTCATTTCGTGCCAGTAGCTGTAAAAGTTCCACCGGCCTGGCGGGGGATTGCGCCCCCAGTCACCCCATGGTTCGATGGCGGTGGAGAAGCGGTCCGTGCCGTCCGGTTTCAAGCCCGCGCCTCCGAACCCGCTCCACTTGTCGCCGCCGTGCGATCCTTTGTTAGCCCGCAGGGTGACGAAGTGGTGGACGTAGTCACAATCCGCCGCGAACTTCGTGTAGAAACGGATGAACACCGTATCCGCCGGCTCGAACCAGCGGGTGAATCCCCCGCCGGTGTCCTCCTTGAGGTGCGCCTCGACCCGCACACAACGCTTGCCGGTTTCCGGGGCACCGGTTTCGGCAAAGGTCAGGACCTTGTTATTTTTGTTACCGGTTTCCTCCCAGCGCTCGCCCATCTTGCCGGTCTCGAAATCATCGGCGAAGATAACGTCCGGATTTTTTCCGATCCCGGCATCGGCGGGAAAGGCGGCGGCGAGGCCTTTGCCGGACGGAAGTTCCTTTTTACCGGCAAGGTTCACCGGCGCTTCGGGTTCAGCGGAAAACGAAGTCCAGGAGACCGCGAGAAAAAGGGACAGGGCGGAGATTTTCATCCACCGCGTTTACCGGAGAGTCTCTGCCCGGTCCATTCCGAATGTGCGGACCGGCAGCCTCCTCGACAAACGAATGACGGACCTTATGCTGGGCAAAATGATGACTGCTCGCGTATGGATGATCGCGTGGATGCTGTTCTGGAGCATGCCGGGAAGCGCAGCGGAACTGCCTCCGCGGGCGGCGGACGCCATGACGGGAAGCCGCTTTTCCAGGAGCATCGCGGCCCTGTCACTGAATGAGCGGGAGGCGGAAATCCGCGCTCAGTTTGCCGCGGGCAACGTTCCGGAATTCTGGCGGCATTTTGCGGAGGTCAAAGTCACGAAGACGATCGGGGATGCAGAGCACACCGCTGTGTATTACGTTGCACCGGACCACCTCGCCATCGGGTCGGACGCAGACTATTTCCTGACTCCCGTGACGCCCGCCACGGCACAGACCCTGGCGGGGATGCTCGACTGCACGCTGCCCACGCGGCGCATGGCCGACGATATCTACGCTGCCGCCAAAGTGAAACTCAGTCCCGCGCCGCTTCCACCGGGACCAGCCATGACCACCGTCGCGGCCTTCGTCCGGCACAACGAGACCATTCGTCTCCAGCGCGCAGCGGTGCACGGCGAAGGAGTGTTCGTGGCAGGGCACAAAAAGGATATCGTTCTGACGCCCAGGCTTACTGCCGCGCCGGGCAAAGTGGCCATCTACGGCTGGCACCGCAGGGATGCCACCGCCATCCAACCGCTTTATACCGGTCACACGGCGGCCTGGGTGGACTACAGTCACGGGGCAAGATTGGTAAGGCGGACGCTGACGGTGGACGGGAAGAGCGCCACGGTCGAATCGATCCTTGCCGATCCCGCCCTCTCCGTGCTGCTGAGCGACGAGGGCCCGTTCGCGCTGCCGCACTACGCTGATCCCGTCTCATGGCCCGGTGAACAGTTGACCGAACTCGTCTTCGATCCGGACGTGAAAGTAGTCATCAACGCGCCGGATGAAATGCGGGCAGGGAAGCCTCTGCGCCTGGTGATTTACGCAGCCCCCGCCGGCAACACCGTCGAGCAAACCTTTGGCCGGGGACTTCAACCGGGTGATGACCGGCATTTTGATATCCAGCACATCGCGGCGCAGACCCGCTGGCTGCGGCGGTACGCGGATGACGCGGATCTCGTTGTGGCCTGCATCCAGTGTGCGCAGAAATCCTGGCCGGCATGGCGGCGCAAGTCTGATCCTGACAACCGCCGGATTCCGGAAATCGTTGATGCACTGCGCCGCCGCTACGCCGGACGGGACGTGCAACTCGTTCTTTCGGGCCACAGCGCCGGCGGAGCCTTTGTCTTTGGCTGGATCGATGGCGTCTCCTCCATTCCGCCGGACCTGACGCGCATCGCCTTTCTCGACAGCAACTACGCTTACAGCGCGGATAGGAAACATGCGGACAAACTGGCGGCGTGGCTGTCCGGAGGAGCTTCCCGTCATCTGTGCGTGCTGGCCTATCACGACAGCATCGCTCTCCTCAACGGCAAGACATTCGTCAGTGAGGAGGGAGGGACATGGGGCCGCAGCCACGCGATGCAGCGCGACCTTGCCAGGTCGTTTCCATTCACAGAGACAACGGGCGATCTCCACCAGTTCACGGCCCTGGACGGGCGTGTGAAGTTCCTTTTGAAGGAAAACCCCGCCCGCGAAATCCTGCACACACGTCAGGTGGAGTGGAATGGCTTCATCCACTCAATGCTGACGGGCACTCCCATGGAGGGAAAAGGATATCAATACCTGGGCCCGCGGGCTTATGGTGAATTCATTGAAGGCGGCTCGAAAACCAGTGAGCCGCCAAAGGAAAAGTGAAGTGATCCTGGCGTGTTAGGGAGCGGGCAGGTGAGGTTTCAGTGCGTCGGCCCAGATCGCATATCCTTTTTCTGCCGGGTGGAGGAAGTCCGGCATCGTTTCTTTACTGATCGTGCCACCCTTTTCGAGAAACCTTTCCTTCAGATCGATGAGCGTTGCTCCGCAGGTTTTGGCGATGGCGGGGAGGAGGGCGTTGATGGCGTCGATGCGGGCACGGTCCGGGTTCTC
>DATAIE010001148.1:0-2213 GCA_036262875.1 Verrucomicrobiales bacterium | reverse complement strand
AAAAAGTCTGCCGTCGGCACCTCTTGAAAATAGCCCAGCACTTTAGTGCGTGCTCAGGCATCCTGTGTAGAGGCGGCTCTGTCCGCAGGACGTGCCGCCTCACGCATCCCGGGAGGCGTGCTCACCCGGCCCAATCCTCCCGAGATCCATCACTCCTTGGCCACCGCGCCGGTGTGTGTGCTCGAAAGTCAGAGGCGGCACCCGCTGCGCGGTGAGCCGCCTCTACACAAGGCCTCAGCGCCACCTTGGCTGACCTGTGACGTGTAAAGGTTTGGTAAAGTTCCAAGCCTTTTGCGGCGTCGTGCTAGTTTCACCGCCATGCCTGTAAAAACGCGTCCTTCCTTCCCACGCTACGCGTGGTATTTTCTCCTCCCTCTGCTCTGCGTGGCCCTTGCAGGGCAGGCGTTTTGCGCGGACGATAAAGTCACCAGCGCACCGAAAAAAGCGGCGCATCTTTTCGAGGAGGCCAAGGTGTGGACGGTGCATTTGAAATTCACTCCCGAGCAGTGGGCCTCGATGGAGCCGAAGGGCGGGGGAGCAAATCGTCCCGGTGGCGGACCAGGTGGCCCCGGTGGGCCGGGCGGGCGCGGTGGTTTTGGACCGGCGATGTTTCTGTCGCCCAATTTTGTGGCCGCCGATGCGGATGCGGACGGCAAGTTGCAGGCGGCGGAGTTTAAGGCGCTCGGAGAAAAATGGTTCGCGGTTTGGGACAAGGACAAGACCGGCCAGGTCAATGCGGAGCAATTGGCGGACGGGTTGAACGCCACTTTTCCCCCGCCCGGAGGCGGCCCCGGTGGTCCTCCCGGCGGAGCTCCGCGCGGTGGTGGTGGCGGCATGCCGTTGCAGGGAGCGGAAGGCAAGCGCAATGGTCTCGCCGCAGCCGCAGGCATCGATTTTCCCTACGTCCACGCTGACCTGGAGTTTGCCGGGCAGGCGTTTCCCGACGTGGCCGTGCGTTACAAGGGCAACGGCACTTACATGGAATCGCGCGGGGATTTGAAGCGTTCGCTCAAGATCGACCTCAACAAATACGTCAAAGGCCAGAAACTCGCCGGGCGGACCACGCTCAATCTCCATAGCAACGTGACCGACGCCACGTGGATGAACGAGGTCCTCTCCTACCGCCTCTACCGCGAGGCCGGAGTGCCCACGCCGCGCACCGCCTACGCCCGGCTCTACCTCACCGTGCCCGGCAAATACGAGCGGCAGTATGTCGGCCTCTATTCGCTCGTGGAAAATCCGGACAATGATTTTGCCGACGATCAGTTCGGCACCAAGAAAGGCGCGCTTTTCAAGCCGGTGACGCCGAGCCTCTTCAACGATCTCGGCGACGACTGGTCGAAGTATCAGCAGACCTACGATCCCAAGGACGAAGTCACCACCGAGGAAGCGCAGCGCGTCATCGACTTCGCGCGCCTGGTCACGAAAGGCAGCGATGAGGAATTCGCGGCCAAGCTTGGCGACTTCATCGAGCTCGATGAAACCGCACGTTACTTCGCCGTTACCGTTTATCTCGCGACGATGGATAGCATTCTCGCGCTCGGGCAGAACTACTACCTCTATCTCCACCCGAAGACGCACCGATTCCAATTCATCCCGTGGGATCTCGATCATTCCTTCGGTCAGTTCATGGGCGGCGAGGCCAATGCGCGGCTGAGTATTGCGCGCCCGTGGCGCGGGGAGAATCGCTTCCTCGAGCGGCTCTTCAAGGTCGAGGCCTTCCGCGCGCTTTACCTCGCGAAACTCGAGGCGCTGAGCAAGACGCTCGTCCAGCCGGAGCGCTTCGCCGCGCAGATGGATGCGCTCTCGCCCGTGCTGCGCCCTTCGGTTGAGGAGGAGTCGAAGGAGAAGGCGGCGAATTTCGATCGCGCGGTCGCCGGCGAGACGCCCGAACCCGGCACGGGGCGTGGTCGTGGCCCTGGTGGCCCGGGCGGTGGCGGCAAACCGATCAAGCCTTTCACCAAGGAGCGCACCGCTTCCGTGCTCGCCCAGCTCGCCGGAAAAACCGACGAAACCTCCGTGGCCGTGCCCGCGGAAGGTGGCCCGGGCGGACGCCCCGGTGGCTGGAAGCCGGGCCCAATGCTCGCGCCAGTTTTCCTCGCTGCCTTCGATACCGACAAGGACGGCAAGCTGACCCACGACGAATGCACGCAAGGTTTTGCGCGTTGGTTCGCCGCCTGGAATACCGACCAAAGCGGCGCGCTGACAGCCGA
>DATAIE010001147.1:0-5964 GCA_036262875.1 Verrucomicrobiales bacterium | reverse complement strand
AATGGGAGCCCCGTTCATCTTCCATTGAGCCCTGGGCTACGCCTCAAGACCTCAGCGTTTATAAACTCTCAAGGAATCTCCGGTAAAAGCCGACGCCCTCTTCCAGTTGGGAAACGCTGACCCACTCATCCGCAGTGTGCGCCTGGGCGATGTCTCCCGGGCCGGCGGCGACGGAGGGGATGCCGGCCTCGGCGAGCCAGAGGGCATCGCAGAACCAGGTGGCTCCTGTCAGGCCCTGGCCGGCGGCGGCGGCCTTTTGCACGAAGAGATTTGACGCGGGCGTTTCCAGCGGACCGCAGACGGGATCTGCTTCCAGGGTCACGATGAATCCCTGTTCGTGAAGGAAATCGCGCAGCAGTTTTTCGAGGCCCGCGCGGTGAATGGCCGGAGTGAAGCGGATATCCAGCCAGATGGTGCAGGAATCCGGCACGATGTTCGTGCGGGTGCCTCCGCGGATCATCCCGATATTGATGGTGCTGTCGCCGAGGACGGGGTGGCGGAATTCGGGAGCGGCGAGGAGCCGCCGGAACGGACCGTCCAGTGCTTCGATGACGGGCAGCATCTTCAGCACGGCATTGTCTCCTCTTTCCGGCTGTGAGCCGTGGACGGCGAGCCCGGCGGTGGATAAACGGAGCCACCACGAGCCCTTGTGTGTATTCACGACGGCGCAGCCTGTGGGTTCCCCCACCATGCCGAAGTGATAGTCCGGATGGTGTTTCGCAAAATGCCGGGAGCCCCATTGTCCGGTCTCCTCTCCCATGAATCCGGCGAACGTGATCTCCGCGCCAAGCTCCGGAATACGGTCGCCCAGTTCCTCCAGGGCGACGAGCATGGCCGCCATGGTGCCTTTTGTGTCACAGGCGCCACGGCCATAGATACGGCCATCGCGGAGTTCCGCGCCAAAGGGATCGATCGTCATGCCGGCGACGCTGACGGTGTCCGTGTGCGGGCCGAGCAGGATGCGGGACTTGCCGGCGGTGGCGGAGGGGAATCGCGCGATGACGTTAGGGCGGCCGGGCAGGACCTCCTCCATGGTGACCTTTGCGCCGAGGCGGCGGCAAAATTCACCGGCATATTCCGCGCAGCCTTTTTCGCCGGTGTGGTCAGTGCCCGGGTCGCCATCGGGATTCACACTCGGCAGGGCGACGAGATCACGGCAAACCTGAACAACACGGGAAGACATAGGCGGCTGACTACAGGCAGAAATCTGCAAACTGCCAATAGAAACTCCGGTCTCCGCCGTGCAAAGCAGGATCAGGCGCGGCGCCTTCTGCTCCACAGGCCCGCGGCCGCGAGCAGGGAAAGGAGGCCGGTGGATGCCTCGGGCACCACGGTTCCGTTCACCGTGATGTTGTCCAGCGCCCACCACCAGTTGTTCTCGGCGTTCACCATGCTGAAGCGGAAACGCATCGTGCCGGAGGTGCCGTTATTGACGGGCAGGGACTGGAGCGTATTGATCGTGTCCCCGTCGGTCAGGAGAGCGCTGTTGTAGGTGAGCAGGTTGATGAAGTTCGTGCCGTCGAAAGTCACGTCCACCAGAGCCGTCTGGTTGCCCTCCACGCGAAAGCTGGAATCAAAGCCCAGCACGATGGAATTGGCGGCAATATTCGTGAGGGAAATGGCCGGTGTGGTGATCCGCACATTGTAGAGGCCGCCGCCGATATCGGCGTTTCCGTCGTCGTAGGCATCCGGATCGGCGACCATCACTGTGCCGGCTCCGCCCGCCCAGGCACTGCGGTTTTGGTCCTGTTCCGTATTGATCCATGACTGCTTGTCGAGGAAGGTGAACCCGAAGAATTCCGCGGGCCCGCCCGTGGGCGTTGCCCCCTGGTCCCGGACCCACCCGGTCGGCGCTACGTCGGTCCAGTCCGTGCCGTCCCCGCCGCTCTCGGTCGGCGAGACGAACGCCCCCAGAGTCCGGCTCTCGAAATTCTCCGAAAACAACACCGCGGCATCGAGACGGGCGGCTCCGGCGAGGAGGAGGAGAGGCAGGCAGCGAAAAGCGGGCTTTGTGTCCATGGGGAGGGCGTTTTTTTCGCGGGATGATAGGATTTTCAAAGAACTGCGCAATGATCATTGTGTAAAACTATGCGGGCCGGGAGCCCGGGGCCGCACGGGGAGAGTGCCGGTTCGCGCCGTTTGAACTGAACGTGGAATGCGGTGTCTAAAAAGACTTTCCCTTCCCGAAACAGGTTATAGAATCGCTCCGCACGCCGTGCTCCGTCGAGGTCCCCCATCAGCTCAAATACGCTTATGAATACGATCACTGCTTCCAGTCCGTTGCCGTCCGTTACTCCCGCTGCGGGTCGTCCATTGCTTCGCTGGCTTGGGCGGTATGTCAGAAAGCGCCGCGTTTATCTTACCGGCATGGGCCTTGCGGCGGGGCTCGCTGTCACGGCTTTGCTCTGTTTGACGTCGTCCACCATGGACGTGATGCTGACACTGCCGCGCTGGCTTCGCTGGACGGTATTGATTTTGACGGCGGCTTTTCTGGTCATGCTGGCAGCGCGCGGCATTCAACGGGCTGCGAATGTCCGGCGCCGCAATGCGATGGATGAAATCGAGGCCCTCCTGCCGGCGCGAGGGCAATTGATGCGCACCGCGCTGGAGGAAGCCTCGGCACCCGCCTCTCCCAATCCGGCGCGCGCCATGCTGACTGCGGGTCTTCTCGGGCAGGCCGGCGAGATTGCACAGCGGTTTCATCCTGAGAAGAGCCTGCCGTGGAAGAAGTACCGGCGGCAGTGGTTGTATGCGGCCTCCGCGGCGGGAGTGCTGGCGGTGCTCTTTTTTTCCTGGCGCGATTTTGGGACCGCGGTGCGCCGGTTTGTTCAACCGGGGGCGAATATCACTTTTACTCAGGTGGCCTTTGAGCAGGCGCCAAAGGAAATCGTGGCCGGGACGGAATGCACGGTGCAGGTGCGCCTGTCCGGACGCAACGCCCGTGCCCCGATGCTCGATATCCGCCGCGGTGATGTTCCGGATGAACCGCTCGTCATGAAGCGGGATGCTTCGAAGCCGGGCGTTTATGTGGCCTCCATCGGCAAGCCCGGGGCCGCGGTGACTTTGCGTGCGCGCGCTGGAGACGGCTCGACGGAGGACCTCGTGATTCCGGTCATCTATCCTCCGAAGCTTCGCGAAATCTCCGCTGTGCTGACCTATCCGGCATACACGGGCTTGAAACCCGCGAAACAAAAATCACCGGACATCGAAGCGGTGGAGGGCACGGAGGTAACGGTTTCGATCACGACGGACCGGGCGTTGGGTAAAGGCGTGGTGGAGTTTTCCAACGGCACCACCGCCTCGCTTACTTTCAATGGTCCTGTGACGACCTTCAGCGCGCCGCTGCAGCGCGGAAAGCTCACCTGGAAGCTGGAGGCTTCCGACGAGCGCGGCCTCAAGCCGCCCGGTGCCGGCGGCAAGTGGATCGGGATGGACGACAAGCCGCCAAAGGTCGAGTGGATCACTCCGAAAAACGACACCGAGGCGACTCCCCTGTCCGAGGTGACGCTGCGGGCGAAGGCGAAGGATGATTTTGGATTGCTGGAGACCGGCATCGTTCTGATCGCGGGAGGAAAGCAGAAGGTCTTGATGACTGACGATTTCAAAGGCAGCGACGGCGTTCCCGTCACCGCTGTGGCGGATGCCCTGGCGGCCATCGAAGACGTGAATGTGAATATCCGGGACAATGTGAAGGTATTCGCCTTCGCACGGGACCGTTACCCGGCAGCTCCCGGGAAAGAGCGCCGCGGCGTGAGCGACCTGCGGAATATCGATATCCGGCAGTTCAAAGTCTGGCGCGCGATGATGAACGGCGGTGCGCCTCCTCCCATGCCGCCCAAGGCCGCCAAGGCCCTCAAGAAACTGGAGCAGCTCATCAAAGAACAGCGCGGTGTGGTGAATACGGTATTCCGTTTCAAAGAGGAAAATCTGAAAGAGCCAAAAGACTGTCAGGAAACCGCGGCGAAAGAGAACGGCCTCAGTGCCGACACGAACGATGTGAAAGTGGCGCTGCAGGAAAGTGAAATGCCTCCACCGCCGGACGATCTGCTGCTCCTCGACACCGCCTCGCAACAAATGAAAGAGGCCGCCACAGCACTTGAACCGGCGGACCTGGAACCTGCGTGGACGAATTCAGACGGCGCGCTTTCCTCCCTGCTGGAACTCCGGAAGGAATTCATGAAGATCATGAGCAAGGAAGGCAAGCCCTGCGACTGCGAGAGCAAGCCGGACGATTTCAAACTGCCGAGCCTCACAGAACTGGCGAAAGAGGCGGAGCGGCTGGCCAATGAAGAGGCGGAAGTGAGCAAAGGGGTGCCTCTCGCAAAGAGCAGCACCGCAGATGGCGATAAGCTTGCCGGACGCCAGGCCGCCGCGCAGTCGGACGGCGGTGAATTGTTCGATAAAATCGTAACGCATCCGGAAGTGACCGGCCTCGCGCAGTCCCGCATGGAGGAGGCGGAAAAATCCATGAGTGCAGCCACTCACGAATTGCGTGACCGCAATGCGGAAGGCGCATTGCCTCCGTTGGATAACGCGAGAGATTCGCTGTCCCACCTTGCCAAACACCTCCGCGGTCTCGATACCCGGCAGGCGGCGAACACCCTTCAAATGGCCGCTGAAATGGCGAAGAAGAGCGCCGAAGGTCTCAAGGGCGAAGGCGAGGGGAAAGGAAAGAGTGAGGAAGGCAAGAAAGGTGACGAAGGAGAAGGCAAAAAAGGAGAGGACGGTAAAGGAGAACTGGCCGGCAAAGACAAAAAGGGCGAAGGCAAAGAGGGGAAAGACGGTAAAGAAAGCGATGTAGCGGACAGTAAGAACGCCGGGAAGGGAGGAGAGGGCAAACAATCCCAGGAGGGCAAGGGCAATGGCGACAAGCCCGGCTCTCTCGCGGGCAATCAACCCGGGGAAGGAAAAGGTAAGGGAGAAGGCAAAGGGAATGGCAAGGATGACATGGCGAACAACAAACCCGGCGAAGGCAGCGGGAAGGGTGACAAGCCGGGAGAGGGCAAAGGCTCCAGCGAAGCGGAAGCCGCCCGTGATGCAGCGACCATCAATGACTGGCTGAAGAACCTCGCAAAGAGCGAGAGCCTGGGCCGGTCCGGCGAACGGCTCGGAGCTTTGCAAAAAGACGCCAGGACGGAGGACCTTGCGAAGCGTCTCGCCGCCCTCGCTGCGCAGGCGGGAGCGAATGTATCCAGCGGGCCGGCGGGCGACCCCAAAGAACGGAAGGAACTCGCCGAACAAATGGAAAAACTTTCCGCCGAACTAGCGGCTGAACATAACAGGATGGTGCAGGGCACTCTGGAGAAAATGGCCGCCGCTCAAGCCGCGGCCAAAGCGATGAAGGAAGGCAGGAACGGCAAACCAGGGGACAAGCCCGGCAACGGAAAAGGTGCCGGCAACAAGCCATCGGAAGGGAAGGGTAAAGGCCAGGGGGACAAACCCGGCGAAGGTGAAGGGAAGGGTCAGGGAGACAAGCCTGGTCAGGGGGAAGGCAAAGGACAGGGTAAGGGAGACAAACCCGGTGAAGGCGAGGGCAAGGGGCAGGGGAACAAACCGGGGCAGGGCGGCGGCGATTCCGCGAATGGCAGCTCCCAAAACGGCGGCGGCACGAACATTGGCAAAGTCCGTCCTCAGACCGGTCAGGGCTGGGGCCTGCTTGAAAACAACGGCTTCTCCTCCGCCAAGCCCGGTTCGCTGAAGTACATGGAGGACTTCGCCGACATGCTCAAGGATTTCAAGGACACGGAACTCACCGAACTCAGCGACGAGTTTATCCGTGAACTGCTGGCGAAAGGTTATAACCGCGACATCGATCCGAAGACCCTCGGTCAAATCGAGGCGCGGCTGGAAACGCTGATTCAGGAGGTGATTCAGCGCCAGTTGCTCGCCGGAAAAAGCGATCGCGTGCCGCCGGATTTTGAAGCCCGGGTGGAAACCTATTTCCGCCGCCTTTCCGAGGACACC
>DATAIE010001146.1:0-3236 GCA_036262875.1 Verrucomicrobiales bacterium | reverse complement strand
GTCCGTTGGCGCTATTCCACCACCTGCAGGCGCAGGAACCGGCGCGGGATGGGAGATGCGAATTTATAGCGGAGGCGCTGGTCACCGTTAGGATCAGTCGAGAGGACCTGGATGAGATCAGGGACGGCGGCGGCCCATGGCGTGAGCGCAGTGGAGGACTCGCCGGTGAGTGTGGAAAACGCGGCGCGGCGGCTGAGGGTGAAGTCCATCGTTAGATAAGGAACACCGCCGATGGTCTCGCTCCCGCCGGCGAGATGCCGGGCAAGGCGCTCCGCGGGACTGGCGGGGATGAGAGGATTCGTGCCCGCGAGGAATTCGTGGCCGTTGCTGAGACCGTCATTGTCCGCATCCGCCGTCATCGCGCCGATCCCCTTCTCCGCAGCCCATGCGGCATAGGTGTAGAGGACGGTGAGTCTTGCGGGACGGCTGGTAAGGGTGCCGTCGGCATTGGTGGAGGCGAAGGTATAGTCGCCGTCATCCGCAGAAGTGAGGGACGTGAGGGACAACGACGAACCGGTCTGGCCCGGCAACGGCTGGCCGTTGCGGTACCATTGGCCGGAGGTGCCGTTGGTTCCGATGCTCAATGTGAACGGCTTTCCGGCGGGCGCGGCGGTGGAGGGCTGCTGAGCGAAAAGGACAGGGCCCGGTGCGGCGCTGTTAGGCATTCCGGGGGTGGCGTGGAGCGAAACGAGATTGGCGGTGCCATCCGGCAGGCGTCCCTGGCTCGCGGGAGAGGGTGAAGCGAGCCCGAAACTGACAGCATCCACCGCCGTAGTGGTGTCGTCGTTTTGACTGAGTCGCACGTATTCCCCACCGGTGGCGAGGTCGAAAAGGTAATGCACGGGCGAAGAAGTCCCCTGCCCGCCCTTGAAAAGGGCCCACTGCTGCCCGCCCACGAACGTCAATGCCGGCACCTGCCATTTGCGGCGTCGCGCTTCCCCGGGCTCGTCGCTCAGCCAGAGCCCGCCTGCTACTGCGGGAGCTGCACCGGGATTGTAGAGTTCGATGAAACTCTCCGCGCCGGGAGTCACCGTGTTGGCCCATTCGTTGATCCTGATTTCCGTGGCGGGAGCGAGGGTGGCCGCAGCGGCATTGGCCGTCCCGCGAGTGGGAACTGCGAGCAGCGCCCAGGAGTTGTCAGGCAGACGGCCGATGGAGAGATCCGGAACCTGCAAGCCCCACGAGAGACGATCATTGATATGCCCTCCGGGGTCCACCAGTTCCAGCGTCCACCGGGTGTAGGAGTCATCAATTCTCAGCACCGCATTGTAGTGCGCTCCGGGAAACAGCCCGCCGGACTGCGCGGGATCGCACCACACCGCCAGATACCCTCCCGCCGGCACAATGGTCCCCGCAGGGAAAGCCGTGCTCTCTTCCGGGAAAATGCCAATGCGCAGCGACCACCCGCTCAAGTCCACCGCCGCCGGGCCGGGGTTCTTCAACTCCACCCATGCGGGCCGCCGTCCCCACGGGGCATTGTCGCCATCCCGGTTGATAACGAGGAGTTCATTCAGCACCGGATGATTGGCCGGAAGCAAAATGTTCGACACTCCTGGACTCGGATACGAGAGCGTCACAAGCCCCGGCGTTCCCTCCACCAGCCCCTGGCTCACCGCTGTTTGCTGCGGGCCATAGGTGAGCGTATTCACCGTCTCCCATGCGGCATTCCGCAGCGTGAGGGTGGCCCCTGTCGCGGGCAGACTAAGATTGAGACTGTCGCTGCCGGCGTTGCCGGGATCGCAATAGAGGCGCAGATAGCCGCCGGCTGACACCGCAGTGGGAACGGTGATGCGGAAGATCTCACCATTTCTCTCCAGCGAGCACCCGGACAGCGCGACCGCATGGGCCGGGTCTGTGTTCGCGAATTCGATCCAGTCATCTTCACCTGGCAGCGGATCAGCGAGGATCTCATTGATCCGCAGCGGGAGTGGGGCAGGCACGGCGGCGGCTGTGTTGGCGCTTCCTGGCGTCGGCACCGCCAGCGTCCATCCGGAACCTGTCCGCATGAAAGACGCGTCCGGTGCCTGAGGGCCATAGCGAACGCCATCCACGAGCGCTGCGAGGTTATTCTTCAACTGAATATAACCCCCACGGGCATTGAAGGGCAGCGTGAGCTTTGACGGAGTCGACGCCTGCGGCCCGGCTTGGATCAACAGCCGCGCACCTGCTGCTAAAACGGTGCCGGGTTGGAGGGGCTCGCCCTGAAGGCTCCAGTCTGTCAGGTTCACGGGAGCAGCGCTTTGGTTATAGAGTTCCACAAAATCCGGCACGGGCACGGGACCGGGAAGATAACCACTGCCGCCAGCGGCAAGAAACTCGCTGATCACGATCGCCGGTGCAGTCGCTGTGCCGCCGGTTCCCGGCGTGCCTTTTTGCACACTGCTGGCCATCCAGTTGAAGGGCGACTGCGGGTCCCCGGCGGGGTCGATCAACTCTAGTGAAGAGCCGCCGTTGTCCGCGGCACGGGGCCAGGGAGAGCCGTTGTCGTATTCCACTGTGAAAACTCTGTGCCCTGCCCGGTCGAACAGCGAAAGCCGCTCTCCCGCATTGTCGAGCGCCCCTCCGAAGTAGCCGGCGACCACCACTCCCGGATACTGCGCCGCGAAGATCGCGGGAGAATTGTTATTCGCAATGACCAGACGGTCGCCGGGTCCCAGGATTTTATCCTGCGGGAAAATGAAATCGACGCCCTCGAAATACCAGCCGGTGAGATCCACATCCGTGGAGCCTGCATTCAGGATTTCGATGAACTCCGCCGCCGTGCCGCCCTGCGTACCGCGCGGATTGTAGTTGATCTCCGAAATCACGACCGCCGGCAGCGCGGAACCCACACTGAACGTCGCCTGCATGAGCGCGCTCCACGTCGTGCCGTTGAGCGTGCGGGCCTTGACGGTGGTGGTTGCGTTGATGGTGACCGGATCCGTGTAAGTGATCGCGCCGGGGGTGCGCAGGCCGGTGGTATCGTAGGCCACATGAGGATCCGAGCCGTCGATTGTGTAATACATCGTGCCGGCACTCACCGTCCCCGACGGCGCGGGGGACGGGAGCTGCAATTTCAGTTGATAGCCCGGCATCACACGCTGGTCCCCGGTGAGGGCATTGCCGCTGTTGTTGCGAAACTCCGGCGCATTCAGCGCGGGATAGAGGCCGTTGTTCCGAAACTGCGTGAGCAGATTGTTCGTGCGCGCGGGAAAGTAGGTGTTTTTCAGCCGGTTGATCTCGGAGAGCCAGTTATT
>DATAIE010001145.1:0-10553 GCA_036262875.1 Verrucomicrobiales bacterium | reverse complement strand
GCGGGACCGCCGATGCTGCCGAGGTAGAAGCCCCCGTGTTTTTTACAGGCATCGGTGACAGCCTGGCCGCGGTTGCCCTTCGCGATCATGACCATGCTGCCGCCATGGGACTGGAAGAGGTCGACGTAGCCATCCATGCGTCCGGCGGTGGTGGGACCAAAAGAGCCGCTGGGCATGCCCGCGGGAGTTTTGGCAGGGCCGGCGTAGTAAACCGGATGGGCTTTGAAGTAATCCGGGAGCGGCAGACCGGCATCGAGGCGCTCCTTGAGTTTGGCGTGGGCGATGTCGCGGGCGACGATGATGGGACCGCTGAGCAGGAGCCGGGTGGTGACGGGGTAGCGGCTCAACTCTGCGCGGATTTCGGCCATCGGTTTGTTGAGGTCGATCCGGACGGCACCGGTATCGGTGCGGTGGCGGAGTGCCTCGGGAATATAGGGCAGGGGATGACGTTCGAGCTCTTCGAGGAAGACACCTTCGCGGGTGATTTTGCCCTTCGCCTGACGGTCGGCGGAGCAGGACACACCGATGCCGACAGGCAGGGAAGCGCCGTGGCGGGGGAGGCGGATGACGCGGGTATCGAGCGCGAAGTATTTTCCGCCAAACTGCGCGCCGATGCCGCAGGTGCGCGCCGCTTCCAGCATCCGCGCCTCCATTTCAGGATCGCGGAAGGCGCGGCCGTGCGCGTTGCCGGTGGTCGGCAGGTGATCGTAATATTTCGTCGAGGCCAGTTTCACCGTCTTCATGGTGTGCTCGGCGGACGTGCCGCCGATGACGAAGACGAGGTGATAGGGCGGGCAGGCGGCGGTGCCCAGGCTGAGCATTTTCTGCGTGAGGAAATCGACGAGCCCTTTGGGATTGAGAACGGCGCGCGTTTCCTGATAGAGGAAGGACTTGTTGGCGGAGCCGCCGCCCTTGGCGATGAAGAGGAATTTGTAGGCCTCTCCCTCCGTGGCGTAGAGCTCGATCTGGCCGGGAAGGTTGGTGCCGGTGTTTTTCTCCGACCACATGTCCAGCGGAGCGTTTTGAGAATAGCGGAGGTTATTTTCCGTGTAGGCCTGGTAGATGCCGCGGGAGAGGGCGGCCTCGTCATTGCCGCCGGTCCACACCTGCTGGCCTTTCTTTCCCATGATGATGGCTGTGCCGGTATCCTGACAAAAGGGGAGCAGCCCGGCGGAGGAGACGTCCGCATTCTTGAGCATGGTCAGGGCCACCATGCGGTCATTTTCCGAGGCTTCACGGTCATCGAGGATGGCCGCCACCTGTTTGAGGTGGGCCGGGCGGAGATAGAAATTGATGTCATGAAACGCCTGATCCGCCAGCAGCGTGAGGGCTTTTGGATCTACGCACAGCACGTCCTTTCCCTGAAAAGGCTGCATGCTGACGTGCTCCGAGGTGAGGAGCCGGTAGGAGGTTTCGTCGGGGCCGGTTTCAAAGAGTTCCTGGTAAACAAAAGGCGGGGTGGACATGGAAGTAACAGGATGTTGGACGCGCCTTTGCCGGTGAGCAAGGCCGGGCGGGAGTGTCTGAAAACCCGCCAGGCACGTGATCTTCCGCGGATTACATTCCATTTGCTTCACATGAAAACGCCCCCCATGAATCCTTGTGCCACTGACCTCCCGATTGCGGAGGCGCAGAACACCACCGACCCTGACCCATGAGTAAGTCCGCACCCAGCCCCGCTGCGGGAAAATCCGCGTCCCGACCGCTGATCTGCGGCCTTGTGGGCCTTCTCTGCTGCGCCGCGCCCGTCGCGGCTCAGAAACCGCCGAAGGCGGTGCCTGTGGACGAGGAAACCGACCCCGGGCCGGCTCCTGCGCCGAAAATTCCGAAGGCGATTCCCGTTCCGGATTCCCCGCCGGAACCCGCTGCGCCTCCTGCGGCGGAAACACCGCGCCCCGCCCCCAGGACCAACTCGGCAAGGACGGCGGATGACGATTTGTTCGACTATTGCGAGTTGTTGTTTTCGAAGGCTAACTACCCGCTCGCCCTCCAGCAGTACAACGAGTACTTCAATACCTATCCAAATGGAAAGCACCGGGAGGACGTCGTCTTCAAAATGGGGGAGTGCCAGTATCTGTCCGAGTCGTGGGATGCGGCGATTCTGCAATACGATCTCTATCTGCACGACTATGGGACGGGTAAAAACCGTGCGGTAGTGCTCTATCATGCCGGGGAGGCTCATTATAAGATGGCCTCAAAGGTCAGTCCCGACCGGCAGCCGGAGCGTATCCGGCTGGCTTATGAAGCGTACCGGGCGTCGATACAGACGGCCAAGTCGGGCCCGTATGCCTGTTACTCGGCATTCCGGCTGGGCAGCTTTTCCTACAATGCTGCGCAGCGCGACCCGGAGCGGTACAAGGAATCGGTGCGCTGGTTTACCATCGCCGCCTCGCAGGCTCCTAAATCACAGCCGCGCATCCGGGTGACCTCTCTTTTTTACCTGGGCCGCAGCCAGCGGTTTCTCAAGGCTAACAAGGATGCCGCCGCCACCTTTACCGAACTGACGAAGATCAAGGAGGAGAACATCTATTTCGATCAGGCCTGGCAGGAGCTGGCCCAGATGGACATGGAGGCCGGGCACACCGAGGAGGCGATGAAAAAATTCGAGCGCCTTTCGAAAGAGAGCGTGGATGCCGAGACGCGCGCCAATTCGCTGGTGAACTCCGGGATGATTCTGGCGGATGGAGGAAAAGCGGCGGAGGCCATCGCACGGTTTGAGGAAGCCTTGAAAGTTCCTGGCGACAAATCCCGCAGCGCCCGTGCCCGCGCGCGCTTTGGCCTCGTTTGGTCAAGCTACAAGGAAAAGGACTATAAGAGAGTAACGGACGCGTGGAAGGGGATACAGGGCGAAGATTACGGAGATCTCGATGAGTTTACGAGGGCGCGGCTTTGGCTCATCGTGGGCGGTTCCTATGCTGCGCTCGATATGCACAGCCCGGCGGCCCAGACCCTCCGTCTGCTCGAGAACCTCAACAATTCGCCGGACCGTCAGGTGCGCGAGGCCTGCCTCGAGGGCGGCTACAAGCGTATCGTGAGCCTTTTCAAACTCGGGGACCCGGGCACTCCCGACGCCGTGGATGACTTCGTGCGTGCATGGCAGGACCGGACTCCGGAGAATGCCTATCTCGACAAAGCGTATCTCGTGAAGGGTGCCTGGTACTTTAACCGCAATTCCTGGGATGTGGCCGCCCGCGCCTACAAGATGGTCCGGGAGGCGAAGCTGGAGAAGGAAAAAGTGAGCACCTGGCTCTATCAGCGCGGCTGCGCGGAGGCGTCCTCGGGTGACCGCGAGGCGGTGTCCACGCTGACCTCCTTTCTCAACAAAAATCCCGATGATGAACGCGCGCCGATGGCGCAGCTTCAACGCGGACTGGTCCGTCTTAAGGTCAACGATCTGTCGAGCGCTCTGACGGATTTCGAACAGGTGGCGCAAAAAGCCGCCGGGACGGAAAACGGGGAAACTGCTGCTTACAATGCCGCCCGGGTAAAAGGCATCAAACAGGATTTCCCCGGCATGATCGCCGCCTTTACGAAATTTCTCGCCGACTATCCAAAAACGAAAGCCTCGGCGGAAGCCAACTACTGGGTCGGTACCGGGAACTATCAGATTCAAAAATACAAGGAATGTCTAGTCCCGCTGCGCACGGCGAGGACTTTGGATTCCTCCGCCTACTATCAGGATGCCAGTTTGATGCTCATTGCCGCCCTCACGGCGCTTAAGGATGTCGATGCGCTCATTCCGGAAGTGGATGCCTATCTCAAATCCGGCATGTCGAAGCGCATCAGCCCGGACATCCTTCGCTGGCTCGGCGTGACGCTCTTCCGTGAACGGAAAGACTGCGACAAGACAGCGCGCTACCTTGGTTTTGTCGTCACGTTTGCCGAGCCGGAGAAGACGGCCCCGGAAATCTGGGCGATCCATGGCGAGAGCCTTCTTGAGAAGAAGGACAAAGACTATGCCGGGGCCATTGCCGCTCTGGACAATGAACTCAAGGCTGAGCAGCGACCTCCGCAGCGGGCGCGCGCCTTTCTGCTGCGCGGACGGGCTCAGTATTACCTGGGCCGGTATGACGACGCGTCGAAAAGCGTGGAGGAAGGATTGAGCATCGACCGTGAAACGCTCGTCGCCGCCCAGTTGCACCTTCTTTCCGGAGACATCGCCGCAGCGGGCAACCGTCACAAAGAGGCTCTGAGCAGTTATAACAACGTGCGGGTTACCTGGGAGGATCCCATTCTGACTCCCACCGCCATTTTCAAAATGTGCGCCATCCTCATCAAGAGCACGGATGCCAAGGAGAAGGCGGACGGGGAAGCCATGAAGAAAGAGCTCAGCCAGCGCTATCCGAAGTTCACGGCTCCCAAGTGATCCCTGCTAGGGGCACAGTCGCATCGGGGGGACTCCGGGAAGAGGAGGGCGCTTCAAGTGAAGCTCATGAGCCTTTCCATTGGCTGAGGCTTCAAAGAGGCAGTCGCCGGTGCCGACGCGAATTTCCTTTTCCGCGCCGCCATTGAACCGCGCGCGGAGTTTCAGATCGATGTCACTCAGAACAAGATAGGGTGAACTGCCGTCCTGCAGGACGATTTCATGTTCGCCGGACGCACTTTTGTTCACTTCATCACAGAGGATGAACGGCAGCGTGGTCCTGCCCCCCGGAGGAACGGTGAGGGCCGGCACCTCAGCGGAAGCGTCCTGCCGCGGCAGCAGCGTGAGGGGATTCGCCGTGTCATTGGCGATGACCAGCGACTGGTTTTCCGTTTTGCGAAGGCATTCGTTGGGGCGCGGGTCGACGACCGTTTTGCATCCCGTTAGGATGAGAACCGCGGACAGGAGGGTGAAACGGAGTGTTTTCATGAGAGCAGGGTTTCTTCGAGGATGCGGCGCCAGACGGCGGGGACGTTCGCCTCCGGATCGCTCTTTTTGAGCTCACCGGCCAGCACCTTGTTGATGAAGGTGCGGGTCTTTGCGGTCGATGCTTTGGCCACGCCCAAAGAGCGGTCCTCCGCCTGAACGGTGGCGGGCAATTTGCCTTTTTCGACGAGCGACTGAATCACGGTCAGTGTTTCCTCGTGCTCGATGAGCGAGCCGTGATCTTTTGCGATCTTGAGATTGAAGATGCGGGAATCCGGTGTCTGCGCCAGACGTGCCGACCAAAAGGGCACCGTGCCGTCGCCTGGGCCGGGCAGTGCTTTGAGCGGAGAGCCGGCGGATGGATCGTAGCTCACGCCGTTCACATCGCTCCAGACGAGGCGCTCGCCTTTGGTGGCGGTAAGACCGGTGCGGATGTGAAACACACGCTCCGCGGCAGCGTCCGGCAATTCAAAAGTGATGGTTTCCCGCAAATCGCGGGCGGCGCTCAGGAATTGCGGCGGCACCCAGGACGGAAAACGCCCGGCATTCGCCGGATCGTACGGGTCCACCGGCTCGCTGGTTTTCGTGTCGGTGACCGGATACGCGTCCAGTCCCAGCGCTGCCCGGTCGCGCTCAATCGTATCAAAATCGGCGTGCATGAGAATGTAAGGGCCAGGAAGACTGCCGGCGAGTTGAGCCACGCTCTTTTTGCCGTAAAATGTGTTCAACGGCGACTGCCCCTGATAGTAACGGTCCTGGTGAGTGGCGGTGCCGTAAAAAGGCGTGCCTACAGTCACCAGGCGTTCGCACCAGAGACCGAGGTTCTTGCCGTCGTCGCCCACCACACGTTCCAGAAAAACCTTTGCGACCAGTCCGCCCTGACTGTGGGCGATGAGCGTTGTCGTCGGCAAAGGGTCGCAGTCGCGCAGGTCCTTCACCCGGTCCCGCAGTCGCACGAGGAAATCCTCCAACTGTGCCGCGCCTTCGCTGACGGGCTGTCTCCAGTCGTACCCGAAAACGATGTAGTTCCAGCCCAGCGCGCGGAAGAACTTTTCGGTTCCGTCATATCCGTTGACCAGAAATCGCAGCGGTCCGTTGGGCACGATGATGTGTTCTCCGGCATCGTGTCCGTTTTCCTGAATGCGGATCAGATCGGCGTCCCGGCCAAAAATGATCTCAAGGTCCATCCACACCGGGTCATAGGCCTCGAAGGGAATGGAGGCCGCATTTTTAAACGGGCGGGTGGAGCGGTCGAGGTGCGAACCCATCCCGCCTGGCAGCAGCACGATAGTGGGAAGGCCGCAGCGGTAGGTGTTCGCGAAGGGTTCGATCAACCGCTGATGCGCGTCGTGAATTTCAAGTTTGCGGGCGGTTTGGTAATCCATGGCAGCATTGGGATAAACAGGGAGCCGTCATTCTGTATTACCGGCTGCGCCGGTGGTTGTGACAATTCATTTCACGGACGGCGGGATCATTCCCGGGTCAGGGAGGGGATTGCAAGTTTACACTGCACTGCTATTACCCGGGCATGTCAGACGAAGCCCCCGAAACTCCGGAATTGCCCCTGCTGCGGGCCAATGACGGTGCGTCGTGGGAGAAAGCCTATCCGCTGCTCTGGGATGCGGGGATCAAGGTGGCCTTTATCAATCTCGGCGGCGCTCAGCACAGCCAGAACCGGGAGGACCTCGTGGCGGAGGCACTGGGGCAGTTGCAGCAGGGGCTCGTGCGGGGCGACGGAAGAGAGGAAAATATATTCAATCAAATTTCCGGCTGGCGCGATTTAGTTCGGATGATGTGCCTGATTACAGAACGCAGGATCGCCGATTTCCTCCGGAAGAAGTACCGCCGGGGCGAGGAAATCCATGCCGATCCCACCCTCGCCGGGGAGGCGGTGGTCCCGGTGACCGGTGCAGAGCCGGACTGGGACAGCGAGTTGCTGTGGGGCCTCATCGGGCGTCTGCCCCCGCCGAAACCGGAGGTGCTTCTTGATCGTTTTGTTTTGGGGATGAGCGCCTCGGAAGTGGCCGAGAAGCGGAACATTCCCCGCAATACGGTGCTCAGCCATTGGAGTGCCGCGCTGCAAACTCTCCGCACGTGGCTTACCTCTTCCCCGTCATGAATGCTCATTCCCCGGATCCCGGCAGTCCCTTTGACGAGGATGCAGCCCTTGCCGCTGCTCTTTCAAAGCGCGTCCCCATTCCGCCGGCGGTCCTGGCGCGTCTCCGGGCGGACCGTCTTCAGGAAGGAGCGGCGAAGGAGGAGGAGAAAAGCAAAATCGTGGCGTTTCCAGCCGGAGCGTCTTCTGCACGATCGAAGGGCCGCGCCTGGCAGTGGATGGCGGCAGCCGCCGCGATCATGGTGGCCGGACTGGTGGCGTATCAACAAATGCGCCCCGGCGATACCAATACCGCGGGCGGGGGAGCGATCGTCACGCGTTCGCCGCAGGGGACGGTGGCGACGACCCAGCCGGAAATCGCGTGGGAAAATACACCGGGGAAAAAATACAATGTGTGGATCCTTCCAAAGGAGGGGGATTACACGACGGCTCCCGCGCTGTTCGTTGCCAAAGATGTCCGGTCGCCCGTTGCTTTTTCAGCGCTCAAGCCCGGTAAGGAACTGCCGGAGGACAAAAAGGAACTGGACCCTGACAAAGAATACCGGGTGCTTATTTGCTATAACGATACCGGCAGCACGGGGCCGGGTGAGCGAATCGCCGGGACACCCGTTCCGTTTCGCGTCGCATCCGCTGCCAAAGGTAAATAGGCGGGATCAGTTTTGGGGAATGGCGAGCGAAGCGGGCGTTGCGCTGTCGATGATGAGCTTGCCGCCGTCTTTGGCCTTATCACCGGATGCGGGAAGCCACGACACCGAATAAGAGCCGGCGGGAAGCGTCAGCGGGAGCAGTTTGTCAGGGTCGATGGAAAACTTAAGCCCTGCAGGGCTGTCGCCGGCGCCGAGAGAGGTCCGGAGCACTTTCAAGTCAGGCAAATCCTCCGGTTTTTCCGGAGTAAAAACGACAGCGGACCACGGCACAGCGTCTCCTGGCGGCGCGGCGAGCGTGACCGGTTGAGTGATTAGCTTCAGTTTGGCCTCGTAGTCGTTTTCTTCGATCTGAACCGCCTTGCTGGCGGGCTGCCACGCGGGAGAATCCATGCGGAAAGAACCATCGGCTGAGGCGGCGTTTTTGAAGACGAGGGTCGAGCCGTCCAGAGTGCCGGTCCTGCCTCCGATGGTTAGGGAATCGGGCAGGGGATAGAGAGACTGAAAGCTGCGAAGCCGGATCGTAGCGGGAAGCCGATGGACGGGCGGACTGTCCGGATTCAAAGGGGGCGCATCCACGAAATCGGGCCCGCCTTTGGGTGGCAGTTTATCCCGGAGCAACCACCAGGTGCCTCCGCTTGCTGCAAGGATCAGGAGGACGCAGAAAGCGTAGATCGCGGCACGGTGTTTTTTGCTCTGCGTTGCTGCCGGCACCAGTTGATGCACGACGGCGTTCTGAGTGAGTTCGGCGGGAGTCAGCGCGATCGTTTGCGACGGGTCTTCAGTGGCGGGGAATGCTTTTGCGGCTTCCCCGGCACACGACGCGGCAGCCTCCGCCGCCTCCGTCAGGCGTGCAGCGGAAGCGGCGTCCAGTTTGCCCGCTTTGGCGAGATCCCGCGCTTCGCGTTCCAGAGCGGCGGCCTCTTTGGCGGAGCGGTGGGCCTCCAGTTGCCGTGCGGAGAGGGATGCCTCGTCCGGGCCCGGGGGCACTTTTGCGCCCCATATCTGAGCGGACCATTCCTTCGCCTGGCGGGCGGCCTCTCCGATGCGCCGCACTGCGGCCTCCTGCTGGGCGTGGCCGAGCGGAGGCGAGGGCGTCGCCTGGGGCTCCGGCAGTAGTTCAGTGAACGTGCCTGCCGTGGTTTCGGCCTGTTCTGCCAGAGTGCGAATCTCCGCCAGCGCTTCGAGATACGCCTCCTCCGTAACCTGCCCCTGCTGGTCAAGCCGCGCTTTTACCCCCGCCGCACGGGCGGCTGCCTCCGCGATGGCCGGGGCTGTGGTCGTCTGGTGATCGGTCGTGCCGCTGGAAGCTGTGCGCTCAATGCGGCGGGTTTCGTGAGTGAGTGCTTCGCCCAGCATCGCCAGACGCCGTTCGAGGGCGCGCCGTTCCACGCTTTCCGCCGGGATGTTCTCGCTGGCGAGGAGCGACATGAGGATGCGCCGGCAGTCCGCCGTTTTGGTTTCACCGGCGAGGCAGGCCGCAAGGATGCGGTTCCCTTCGCTGCCGAGAGCAGGGATGGGCGGGCAGGCCGAAGAGGAATGCAGCGCCGCGGACCTTACCTGCCGCGCACTGAGCGTCTGGTAAATCAGTCCTGCGAACATCTTCAGGGGAGATGCCAGTGCAGGAACCGCCGTAAGATCCGGGCCGGATTCCCAGTCCGGAGGAGGCGCGATCAGTTGCAGGGAGATGCGAATCCTTGCCGCGGACCAGTCGACAGCCCCCTCCTCCGGCACTCCTTCCAGCAGGGCCGATTCCAGCGGGGCGGGAGTTGCACCGCACCCGGCGGCGGCATCGAGACCCGTGGCGGCATCCCACAGGAGTCCGGCGACCTTTTGCAGTGGCACTGCTCCCTCGCGGCGCAAAACCGAAGCCATCGATACCCCTGCGATGTCCTGCTCCACCACCGCCCAGCCCTCCAGGAACTCGCCCATTTCCAGCATGGGGACCAACCCCGGCGGCTGAGTGGCAGCCAGCCGTCGCACTTTTTCCCGGACTTGTTCCACGAGCGAGGGAGAATGGTCGCGGCCAATGACCGTGACCTGCACGGGAATGCCGCGCTGCCGGTCCCGTCCGCGAAAGACCTTGCCGGCATAGACCTTTCCAGCCGGTGCGAGCGTGAACCGTCTCGAAAGCGGCTCCACCGCCCGGCGCGTCGTTTGCCATGCATCCGGAGAGCCCCCGCCAGGGTTGAGGGCAGCCTTCAAATCCGTAATCAGTTCCGAGCACGACCGGTAGCGCCGGGCGGGGGCTTTCTGAAGCATCCGCGTAAGGATGGTGCGCAAGTCGCCGGACAGCGCGGGGGGCAGCCGGGATTCGTAGCCGGCATCGCTGAGCCGCTCGTCCACGATTTCCTTCATGGTGCCTTCGACCGGCCCGTTGCCGGTCATCAAAAACCACGCCGTCATCCCCAGGGAAAAGATGTCCGTGCGTTCATCGATGGCCTGTTCGCGGATTTGCTCCGGGCTGGCAAAAGCCGGGGACCATGACGCGGCGGATTCCAGTTCACCCGCGTGGGCCTCCTCCTGAGCGATGCGCTTCACGAGGCCGAAATCCGTGATCTTCACCCTCGGAAGAGCCGCACCCTTCAGCACCACAAGGAGGTTGGACGGCTTGATGTCGCGGTGAACGATGCCGCATTCGTGAACATACTGGAGCGCCTCCGCCGTTTGAAGAATGAGGTGCATGGCATCCGCAGGAGACAGATGCCCTTTTTTCCGGACATACTCCTTCAAGTCGCCATCCCGGCACAGTTCCATGGCGTAGAACAGCGTGCCGTCCATCTCTCCGAAGTCCGTGATGCGGGCGATCCCCTGATGGTCCAGCCGGGCGTGTTCCTGCGCCTCCTTCAGAAACCGCGCCTTGGCGGGTTCGTCGAAAATGAGCCTCTCCGCAATGACCTTGAGGGCGACATCGGTGCCAAGGAATCGATGGCGTGCCCGGTAG
>DATAIE010001144.1:0-3594 GCA_036262875.1 Verrucomicrobiales bacterium | reverse complement strand
TAAAATGAGACCCCTTTGTCGAAATCGCGCGTGCCAAGGATGGGTTGGACTTGCTGGAACATGTTGTTTCCCCTGGCCTTGCTGCCAGCCGCGGACAACCGGGAGGATTTCGGCACCGCTGCCGGCAAGAGGACCGGTCCTCCCGGAGACGCCGGCGAAAATTCAGGACAGGAATCCTGCGGCGGCGCGGATATCCGGACATGCCCTCTTTTCGCCCACGTTTCCGGCTCCGTTTTTTTGCCGCCCTCAGCCTTGCGGTGCCGTTGCTGCAAAGCCAGGAACTGAAAGTGACGCACGCTGGATTCAATGGGCAGAATCAGTTCGTGGTGGAGGCGGATGTGCCCGCGGGCGCTCATCATGCGGTGCTGGAGGTCATGCGGCAGCCGCCGGCGGAGGGATGGCGTTCGATGATCGCCGGCGGGATCGATGGACGGGCGGCGAAGGTGACATTTCGCCTGCCGCGGTCCGGGGCTTCCGCGATTGCACGGGTGAAAGCTGGAGTGACCTCCGCGGTGCCACCGGCGGAACTGACAGATGCGGCGCTCTACACGGTAACTTACGGTGAGGGCGGCGATACCACGCAGATGCAGGGTAAGCTGGATATGCTCAATGGCGTGGACGAAAAATTTGCAACGGTATCCACGCTGCCGCGTCCGCAGTTGCAGGCGGCGATGGTCGCATGGGCGAAGTCATTCCCCATCGTGGCGGATGCGGTGGTGGCACCGACCTCGGACAATGTTTCCATTCGCTTCACCGACAACACGTATGCCGTGCTGCTGAATGCCAAACGCACCGACGGCAACGTGCCGCCGAATCTCGTGCCGCAGGGTCAGCGCATTCCCGCGCCTGAAGAGGAATGGATAGCGCCGCCGGTGAAAGTGGCTGCGTCCGGCGCAGCCGTGCAGACGGACAACGCGCCGGAAGGCAGTGTGCCGGGGAACCGCCGCGCCGTGTGCATGTTTTCCCTGGAGTCATGGTTTCCGGGTTCCACCGGCAAAGCCGCAGGCTGGCTGCAGGACGCCAACTACGTCACAGAGGAATATTCCGCCACGCCGGTGAACTACCTGATGTGGCTTTCCTTCACCGGAAACGAACTGGGCGTGCTGTTTTGGCAGGCCCATGCCTTCACTTTCAAGAAAAAGGATGGCACGGAGCACGGAGCCATCGTCACCGGGGAGTTCGCTTCGCGCGCTCAGGACGCGATGGGTTACAAGACGCTGCTGGACAACGGGGAACTGACGCTGGCCAAGGACCTCGCGCGGAATGATCCGCCGATCTATGCGGTAACCGGCAGTTTCATCCGGAAGTATTTTCGCTTTGCGCCGCACTCGCTGGTGCTGCTCGATTCGTGTTACGGCGCGCATCCGCTCATCGCGGGAGCGTTCATCGAGGCGGGCGCGGGAGCGGTCGGCTCATGGGATCATGAGAGCGGCAAGGCCAGCGCGACCTGCATGCTCAAGGTGCTCGACCGGCTGCTGGGAACGAACCAGGAGCCTCCAGTGTCGTTCCCGCCCGAGCGGCCGTTTTCGCTGCCGGTCATCCGCCAGTGGATGGAAATGTCCTCTTACGACTTTGATCCCAGTCCAAAGTATCCGAACCAGACGGTGGACAACGCGCGTCTCACGTGGCGGCTGCATCCGGCGAAGCCGGCGCTCATCCTGCGCCCGGCGGTAATGCGGGTGCGGCATGAATACGTGAACCCTGACGAGCCGTTCACCCGGTATCTCATCGAGGGCGACTTCGGTTACGATCCCGGCGCGTCAAAACGTCAGGTGCTGTGGGGAGGGCAGCCGGTGAACGTGCTGCGCTGGCAGCAGGATTACGGCATCGTCATTCGCCCGCCGCTGTCGCCTCCGGCGGGCAATATTCAGGTGGTGATCAATCAGCATCATAAGAGTAACGAGACTCCGATGACCGAATGGACAGTACCATTCACCGCGCAGTACACCAGCCAGGGCACGCGGCAGTATACGGTGACCATGAATGTGAAATTCCGAGCGGACGTCCACGGCTCGCGCGGGATGCCGGAGGAGTTTGTGCAGTATCTGCCGACTCAGTTTACCACCCTCGGCGACTCCACGGGTCAGGTGACGGCGTCAGGCTCCTGGCAGGTGAGTGAAAATACGACCGTCACATGGAGCGGCGGGACGCAATTGCATTCGGTGGACCCCGTCCTGCAGGGCCAGCCACCGGTGGACACTATCGAAAGCTCCGGTGTCATCAATCCACTCACCGGCACAGTGGACGCCTTTCAACTGATCAGCCGCGGACGCCTCACCGAGTCCGTCACCAACGAACCCGCAAAATCCGTCGCAGCCGGAGCCTATTTCATCGTTCCTCTGGTGCAGCCGCGCATCAACCCGGGGAGCAATGCCTTCATGGCCGGAAGCTACACGATCCCCCCTGGCGGAGGGGCCGGTGGCGGTGTCTCCTGGCCCACCACCCTGCCGGTGATGGCTCCTACGGCGGAAACGGTGAGATAGGGCACTCCTCGCTATCGCCGCAGGGGAGCGTTCAGGATCTCCACGGCGCGCATCGCGGCGGCATTGCGGTTTTCCACGCCGAGTTTTTCGAAGACACTGCCGAGGTGCTGTTTGGCGGTCTTTTCACTCATGCCGAGAATGGCGGCCACGTCGGCGTTGCTCTTTCCCTGGGCCACCCACAGGAGCACTTCGGCTTCGCGCGCCGTAACACCGAGGGCCTTCTGCAGCGGCTCGTGGCTGGAAAAGTCGGGATTGAATCCCGCGCTGGCGGCGGCCGTTTCCACGCGTTCCTGCACCGCATCGGCGCGCGTCAGGCGCACCGAGATGGCGGCGAGGAGATCATCGCGCACCACGGGTTTGGTGAGGTAGTCGTCGGCACCGAAATTCATTCCGATGCGCACATCGCCGCGGTCGCTCTTGGCGGTGAGAAAGACAAAGGGCGTCGTCGCAAAGACCGCATCCTCACGCAGTGACTGGACCACGCCATAGCCGTCCATTTCCGGCATCATCACATCGCAGAGGATCAGGTCGGGACGCTCTTTGCGGGCGGTTTCCAGTCCGATGCGGCCATTTTCAGCCGTGCACACCTCGTAGCCCTCCATCTGGAGCATCAGAGCGATATTCCGCCGCATGGGTGCCTGGTCTTCGATGACAAGAATCTTCTTCATGCGCACAGCCTGGCAATATTCCGGAAAAATACCATCCGACTCTTGGTGGAATCAATTTTCACCGCGCATCCGCCTAAAGTCTGAGGGCGCACAGCCCGGAATTGTGTTTATAAATAGTGTCATGTCACCCCGGCATACATACCTCATCCGCAAATCGTTTGCCGCCCTGGAAGCCCATGGACCGGTCCCCGGACTGGTGTTCTACCGGCGGCTTTTCGAAATTGACCCGGAACTCCGGGCACTGTTTACGTCGGATATCGAACAGCAGTCAGCGAAACTGATGGACATGCTGGGCGTGATGATCTCCCATCTTGAACGCACGACCCTGCTGGAAACGGAACTGCGGCTGATGGGCCGGCGGCACACCGAATATGGAGTCATGCCTCAACACTACGACACGGCGGGTCGCGCCCTTCTGGGCATGCTGGCAGAAATGCTGAGAG
>DATAIE010001143.1:0-5788 GCA_036262875.1 Verrucomicrobiales bacterium | reverse complement strand
GCATGACCGCGCCGCGCACAAGAGACGGGCAGCGCGCGTATTCATCAAGCCGGTGAAAAAGCCGGAGGACCCATCGAAGTTTTTGCAGCGTGCGCAGAGCGGAGACATCACGCCGGAAATTGCCTCTGCGGCACTCTTGATTCAAAATTTGCTCGTAGCCAGCACCGGTGAAATTGCTGCCTCCCCTCTGACTTACGCGATGCAATTGCGTAACCTTGAGGCCCCGAAGCTCCCGGCTGAAGCGCGGTTTGTGGAGTATGAGTTAAGCCGTCGGGCGATTTTGAAAAACCCGGCAGGCGGTGGTCTGCTGAACACCGGTGGTCTGCCTGGCTATTTGTCAGATGCAGGAAATGATTACAGTTTCGCATCGCCGGTCGGGGGCAGTCCCCTTGCTGTCCCCCATGCTGCGAAGTGCATTTCCTGCCATGGTCCTGCCCCGGGGCGGTTTTTCACTTTTGCAGGTGCGGGCTCGCCCAATGCTCCCGCGATTCGTCTTCTGCGGACGACTGAGAATGAGCACGCGCAGGCCGTTGCCAAAGAAAAAGCGAAGCAGGAGTCCTTTCGAAAATTGAGAGAGGACTGGCAATGACGGGTGTTCTTCACACATCAGGCATCGACTGCCGGTGACTTGTCATTCGCGGCGCGCCGGGGCGGAATGAGCGATGGCCAGCAATTGCTTTCGTCCATCCGGCCAGGTTACCAGTGCCACGGATTGATCAGAGAAGGAGTCGAGCAGTTCATTTTCCGTCAGTTTGAAGGAAACGGGCGGGGCGGTGACCGCCACCGGTGAGGAGGATCCCGGCGAAAGGCAGGCCGCCAGTATGGCGAGGGCGGACATGGTCAGCGCGCAGGCCGCCACGATGCGCACCTGCGAACGGCGCAAGCGGCGGGAATGGAGTGCTTGAACAAGGAAGTCGCCGGAGTGGCCGGTACCGGTCAGGTCTTTGAGGAGTTCAGCGGATTCAGGATTCATAGCGGCCCGAGGCGAGTTGTTGGAGAATGGAGCGCCGCAATTTCTCCCGAACACGGGCAAGGCGGCCTTCGATGGCGCGGTCCGTCGACGAAAGACCCGCCGCCACTTCCGCCAGCGGACGGCGCTGATAATAACGGGCCTGGATGAGTTCGCGGGATTCGTCATCGAGTTGGGAGATTGCCTCCTCCAGAGCAGCGAGCCAGACGGCCTCGGTGTCCTCCACCGGCGGCTCCTCCTGGCGAGAAAACAGAGCCGCGAGCCGGCCCAGGGTCGCCGCATAGCGGCGTGAGCGGCGACCGATGTCCGAAGCCGCCGTGCGGGCGGCACGGGCCAGCCACGCCCAGAGCGCGGGCTCATCCGGCAGCGGGCGCAAGTGGCGGAGAGACTTGAGAAAGGCAGTCTGCACGGCCTCGGCAGCCACCGACTCATCCCCGCGCGCAACGACCAGCGCGTAGCGCGTCAGGCGATCGCAGTAGCGGGCATGCAGCGCGCGCACCGCGGTTTCGTTTCCAAGCCGGACGGCCGCCGTCAACTGAGGCACGGTCCATTCGTCCGCGGCGGAAACGCGGGCGTCCGCACCTGCCGGTTGCGGCAGGGCGGACGGCACCGGAATGATTGCATCCAGGTCCACTACAGAGACGGGGGACAATGTCAGGACGGCGGACACGGGTCAGGAGTTCATCTTCAGCGCTCCGGTTTGCGGTCGCTATTCTGGAGTTTCTGCGCGGCTTTCAAAGCTTCGATTTGATCCGTGTATGTGCGCCTCGTCATATCGCGCTCGGCCTCTGAGATTTTCAACTGGCCCCGCAGGGCATCCAACTCTGCCCGCATCGCCGAGGTTTGGTCGCGGCTGGAGTCGGCACTGCTCGCGGAATCGTTTTTCTTCATCGCCTCGATGGCCTCTGCGACGAGAGTCATGGCCGCGGGGTCTGTGGTTTTGACAACGATAATCTCCATTGCCTCGTAGAATTTGATATCCGCGGAAGTTCCCGTTTGGTCGGCCGTCAATGCTCTCAGCGTATCGATGAGGCTCATGTACTTTTGTTGACGTTCCTTTTGTCTCACGTCCTGATTAGCGTCTTTGGAGGCAATGAGCTGCGCGATCCCGAAGACCTTCACCCGCTTCTGCGGTTCGGCGGCGGCGAGACCACCGCCCCCCGTTGCCGGTGACGAGGCAATCTCTACGGCGGCAGCGCCCCCGGCGATGAGGCCGCTCCCGCCGAACCCGGAAACCGCCCTTCCTGAAGGGGCGGTGGCGGAGCCGGCTTCAAAGCCACTGGCCGCCGCACCATCCAGGCCTCCTGGCACGGACCCCGAAGTGCCTTCGCCGGCCACCGCCGGGGTATTGGCAACCGGTGTCCCCCCTTTGACCAGCCATGCGACCACCTGGCCGTCATCTCCGGAAACCGCTTCGAGCTGCAGATTCAGCACTGTCGTCACGATCGTCAGGACTTCCGTGGGACTGACGTTCCGGAGCGAGACGGAGGGAAGTCGCTTGTCCTCGATGCCGAACCCGGGCGTGATTACGACGTTCAACGGATTGGTGTCCGGGTTGAGCCCGAACTCCTGAGCCTTGGCCTCGATGTAATCGATGACCTCGCGGAGGCTTGCATTTTCAAACTGCACCCGGGGCAGGCGCGTCGGACGCTGAATGGTCGCGGGAGTGGCGGTTTCAGTGGCGGTGCCAGCCCCGCCTGTCGGTCCGGCACCCGCTCCGGGCCCGCCCTCCGCGGCGGTGAACTGGACGGCTGCGGCCGGCGCTTCGCTGCCTGATCCCTCCTGGGCCCGGGCGGCAAGAGTGAGCGGAGCGAGGGCAGCGGTGAGAAGTGTGATTTTCGTTTTCATGCGGGACGGTTTTTGGGGTGCTGAGCGGTGGTTGCTCTGGAAGGAACACGCCGGCCCGGCACAAAACCCACGCATTTTTTCTAAATTGCCGTGTTCTCTCCGCCGCGCATCCTTGAGGCTTCTTCTTGCGTTCCCTTTTTCCACCCGGACCTGTTTTTCGTGAACTCCTCCCCCCTCCCTCCCTATTGCCCGGACCTTTACCACTACGCCCGCCGCCTCACACGGGTGGTCACTGTGGGAAAGGTGACTATCGGCGGAGACAACCCTGTCCGGGTGCAGTCCATGCTCACGAGCGATACCCGGGATACGGAGTCCTGTGTGCAGGAGGCGCTGGGACTGGTAGCCGCGGGCTGTGAGATCGTACGCATCACGGCGCAGACGCGTGTTTTTGCGGCAAATTTGGAGAATATCAAAGCGGGGCTGCTGGCCGCGGGATGCGATGTGCCGCTGGTGGCGGACATCCATTTCAAGCCGGACGCAGCCATGGAGGCGGCGCGGTGGGTGGAGAAGGTGCGGATCAACCCCGGCAATTTCGTTGATAAGAAGAAGTTCGAAATCCGCGAGTATTCGGATGACCAGTATGCGGAGGAACTGGAGCGCATCGAGGAGGCATTCGTGCCGCTCGTGAGACTTTGTCAGGAACGCAGCGTGGCGATGCGCATCGGCACGAATCACGGAAGCCTCAGCGACCGCATCATGAACCGCTACGGCGACACTCCGCGCGGCATGGTGGAAAGCGCGCTGGAGTTTGCCCGCATCGCCCGGCGGCTGGACTATCACAATTTCCTTTTTTCAATGAAGGCCTCGAATCCGAAAGTGATGATCGAAGCCTACCGGCTGCTGATCGCGGCACTGATGCAGGAGGGCCCGGACTGGAACTATCCGATCCACCTTGGCGTCACCGAGGCGGGCGACGGGGAGGACGGACGCATCAAAAGCGCCATCGGAATCGGAAGCCTGTTGAGTGACGGCATCGGCGATACGATCCGCGTTTCGCTCACGGAGGACGCGGTGTATGAAATTCCAGTGGCCCAGGCACTTGTCGAAACGGTCAGGGCGGGCACGGCATGCACCCCGCTGCCCTGCGGGGCCGGAGCGGTGAGCTACGATCCCTTTACCTATCGCCGCCGGGCCTCGCAGCGGATGACGGTGCAGGGCCATCCGCTGGGCGCGGCGGAAACGGTCCGCGTCTTTACGAGTCAGGCGAAACTGGATGCCCTCGCACACAAGCTGGGTTCGCTCGGTGAATTCCAGCCGGAGGTTGCGGTCGAACGCAGCGGCGTGCTGGCCGTCGATCCACTGGACGAAAAGACCATCGCGCAGGTAAATGCGATGACGGAGCCCGTGCTCGTCACGATCCCGGATGGCTATGCCCATCCTGTCATTGCCTCCTACCGCCTGCTTGCGGCGCGGCTGGACGAAAGACATCCCATCCTGCTCAAGGACACCTTCGTTCCCTCCACCGGCCCTGAGAAAAACTTCACAGAGACTCTGCTGACTGCGGCCACAAACATCGGCAGCCTGCTGTGCGACGGGATCGGAGATGCCGTTCTCATCCAGGGCGAGGAGGCGCCGGGACAAAGCCTGCGCCTTGCGTATAACATTCTTCAGGCCGCAGGCGTTCGCATCTTCAAGACCGACTATGTCGCCTGCCCGAGTTGCGGACGCACACTCTTCAACCTGCAAACCACCACCCAGCGCATCCGCGCCGCGACCGGTCACCTCAAGGGCGTGCGCATCGCCGTCATGGGTTGCATCGTCAATGGCCCGGGGGAAATGGCTGACGCGGATTTCGGTTACGTCGGCGGAGCCCCTGGCAAGATCAATCTCTACGTGGGCAAGACGCCGGTGCAGTTCAATATCCCCGAAGACGAAGCCGTGGAGCGCCTCATTGGCCTGATCGACGAACACGGCAAGTGGGTGGCGGCACCGGCGGCGCGGGCGGAAAACTGATCCCCTCCGGCCAGGGGAAAAATAATTGTCTGTTCCTGTGACGGGCGGACAATTCCTCAGTGAACGACACCATGATCACTGATGAAGAACTGCTGCGCCTTTTTGCAGAACACCGCGACGAAGGTGCGTTTGCAGAAATCGTTCAACGCCATGCGGGCCTGGTGTTCGGCGTGGCGCGCCGCCGGCTGCAGGATGTCGAGTCCGCGCGGGATGTGGCGCAGCAGGTATTCACTCTGCTGGCGGCAAAAGCGGCGGTGCTTCATCGCGGCGGCAGCCGGAGGCTTGCAGGCTGGCTGCATCGCACTGCCCTTCTCCAGGCCGGCAACGCGCTGCGGAGCGCACGTCGCCGCAACTACTATCATGAGGCCTTTGCGAGCGAAATGAAGATCGATTCCGGGGCTCACGAAATGAACGAAGCACCGTGGCGTGAGGCGCTGCCGCTGATCGATGCAGCCATCGACAGCCTGTCAGCGGCGGACCGTGAGGTGGTGCTGGGCCACTATTTTCAGCGCCGGGCGTTCCGCGACCTTGCGGCTTCGGCAGGCAGATCGGACCACGCCATGCAGAAACGCGCTTCCCGCGCTCTGGATAAACTCAGCGCCTTTCTGCGCCGCCGGGGCATCAATGTTAGTGCGGCGGCACTGGCTACCGGACTTGGTGCGGGCACCGCGGAGGCAGTGCCCGGCGGTTTTGCCGGAGCCGCAGCGGCCGCTGCTGTGAAGTCTGCGCCGGGGCTGAGCGCGGCAACGCTTTTTGCCAACACCGTGGCCACCATGACTCTAACAAAACTCACCGCCACTGCTGCGGCCATCGCCTTTCTCCTGCCGCTTGGCTGGCAGTGGCGGCAGAACTCACACTCTGCACCTCCTCCTGCCCGTGCCTCCGGCGTTGGCGTGCCGCAAACGACCGGCTCCACTCCGTTGGCGGCACGACCTGGGATCCAAAATCCAATCGCTTCTGCGGCAGCGCAAAAGTCGCCGCTCGGCATCCTCGCCGGGGAGATCGCCAAACTCGATG